>JBEEGD010000211.1:0-2796 GCA_041166685.1 Acidimicrobiaceae bacterium
GGTCCTTTCGCGTTCGCGTGGCGACGACACCTCAAAGCTTCGGCGCGCGTCGGTCGTCGCCTTGGCTGGCTCGGTCGCTGGCGTACTCCTATTCGCGGCGTCGCCGGGGTTGCCGATGATTCTCCTGGCGTTCGCTGCGATCGGCGCGCTCAACGCCAGCCGCGTCCCTGCCAATGAGGTTTCAGTTATCCGAATGGACGATCGAATTCGCGGGCCGGCCATCACGGTGCTCAACGGCTTCATGCTCGGAAGTCAAGCAATAGCCGCGGGGCTCGGTGGCCTCATCGCCAGGTCCATAGGAGTGCGCGAGACGATTGTCCTGTCCCTTATCGTGTCTGCGGTCGTTGGAGTTTGGGGAACTTTGCGGCCGCCACGGGAAGTGCGACACGGGATTCGTAGCTCTACGACGCCACGCTGAGGTTGTAGCCGACCGACGGCGTTTGGAGCAGTCGAACGATCTCGTCCGGCTCGACCGGATGGCAGTACAAGAAGCCCTGCGCTTGGTCGCACATGTGGTTGCGAAGGAAGATCTGCTGATCGAGGGTCTCGACACCCTCAGCCACGCATTCGATGTGCAGGCTGCGCGCCATGGCGATCATCGCGGAGACGATCGGAGCTTCGGCCTGGTGGCTCTCGATCTCGTTCACGAACGATCGGTCGATCTTCAGCCGGTCGATCGGGAAGCTCCGCAAGCGACCCAGCATCGAGTAGCCGGTTCCAAAATCGTCGATGGCCAACTTCACACCGAGATCGCGAATCTGGTTCAACGCCTTCGCCGTGGCTTCTTCCTCACCGATGGCGATGCCTTCCGTGACCTCGAGCTCGAGCAGCTCCGCCGGCAACCCGGTGAAGCCGAGCGTCCGCTCCACAACGTCGACCAAGCGTTCCGACGAGTTGAAGTGGCGACCCGAGATGTTGACGGCCATGCGCACTTCCGGCAGTCCCTCGTCGAGCCATACCTTTGCTTGACGGCAGGCTTCGTCGAGCACCCACGTGTCGACGGCGACGATGAGGCCGGACTCCTCGGCCAACGGAACGAACTCATGCGGACCGATGAGCCCGAGCACCGGGTGCTCCCATCGAACGAGCGCCTCGACACCCACGATCCGACCGGTGCGAAGATCGACCTGCGGCTGGTACCGCAAGCGCAGCTCGTCACGTTGGATGGCGTTGTGCAACTCGCTCTCGCGGACGAGGCGAAGCTGCGCAAGGTCGTTCATGCCGGATGCGTAGGTCTGGAACGTGTCGCGACCGAGTTCCTTTGCTCGGTGCATGGCGCTGTCGGCGTTGCGGAGAAGATGCTCGGACTTCGTGCCGTCATCCGGGAAGAACGCGATACCGGCGCTGGCCGACATGAAGAGTTCGTGGCCACCAAGCGTGATCGGCCGCCGGATCGCGCCGAGAAGCTTCTCGGCGATCACACCGGCCGTCTCGGAGTTGCCGACGCCAGGTAGCAGCAAAATGAAGTGGTCACTCCCAAGGCGGGCGACGGTGTCGATGTCGCGGGCCGCACCCTCGAGCCGGCTGGCGACTTCCCTGAGCATGTCGTTGCCCACTGAGTGGCCCAGGCTGTCGTTGATCTTCTTGAAGTGATCGAGGTCGAGCATCATCACCGCGAACCGCTCGCGGTTACGCCGGGCGACAACCGCGGCTTGCGCGACGCGGTCGTCGAAGAGCACGTGGTTCGGCAGTCCGGTGAGCCCGTCGACGAGCCCCGCCCGCCGAATCTCCTCGACGAGCCGCGCATTCTCGAGAGCCGAAGATCCCACGGCCGCGAGAGCATTCAACAGATGGAGCGCTTCATCATCGAGGGGCAGACGAGACGTGGGCTCAGCGACAATCAGCCACTTGCTCGATCCATCGGCCTGCTGGAGAGGTGCTCCCCACTCGCCGTCGAGGGGCGGCTGGTCATCAACGCGTGCTGACGTGCAACGGACCAGGCGAGCTGCGGCGGTCGGAAGTGCCCCTTCGACCGAGATCGCATCGACGTGCGCATGTACTTCTACCGACGATTCGAACAGGCCCTGTGTGCGTTCGCGATCGCGTGTTGCCCTGGTGTGTTCCGCCAACACGTACTGCAATCCTCCGAGCAGTGGGACCGCGAGGAGCGTCGTCCATGACGCGAAGCCGGCAGCGGCGCCGGCCAGAAAACCAATCATGATCAGGAATGGCGCACGGCGGGCTCTGCCTGGGATGAGCTCACGAAGCCCGGTCCAGAATGGATCGTGAAGGGCAACCCGGAAGTACAAGGCGAGCAATGCTTCGTTCGCGAGCGCCATCGCGACCACGCCCGCGACCACCGCGAGGGACTTCATGCCGGTGCCCGAGTCGGCGAACGGCAGAGCTCGGGTTACTGCGACTCCAGCGAGGGTGGCGATCGTGAGAGCGCCGCCATTGAGGCATACGGTCCGCGGCCAGCTTCGAAGCGCGACCAGCCCCAGGGCCGTTCCCACGCCGAGAACGACGATGACGCCAGCGGGTGGCAGCACGAGCACTCCGGCCACAAACACCGCTTCATCGAACTGTTGAACGGCTTGGCTGTCGCTTGGCTGCAATTTGAACGCCGCCGCCCAGCTGACGGCTTGGAACACGAGGAACGGCAGGAGCAACTGCGTGGGGCCGATCGCGAGCCCGCGCTGCCAAATCACTCCGAAAACAATCAGTGAGCAAACGAGTCCGACCCCACCGGAGATGCGGGTTGCGGTGATGTGCGTCGGGCGAGAATCGCGCCCTTCGTTTTGGGCGGCTTCGGGCGCGTCGGTGTGAGCTTCGGCGGCACCGATTTCGGCGCTGTCT
>JBEEGD010000212.1:0-4430 GCA_041166685.1 Acidimicrobiaceae bacterium
CAACTCGCGGAGCTCGACGCCGCCGGTGTGCAGCTGGCGATGATCGCGCCGGCACCGGTTGACGGAAAGCCGCTCAGCCATCCGGACCACGAGCGGCTGTGGGCCGCCTTCGTCGAACACGGTGTCACGCCGGTCTTTCACGTTGCCGACCAGCCGCGCATGTTCGACGACTGCTGGTATCCGCCGGACGAGGACTCGTTCGTACCCGCCATCGAGTCCGCGTTCATCTGGGTGCCGCCGGCGATCGCGCTGACCGACCTCATCCTGGACGGCGTGTTCGATCGTCACCCCGGGTTGCGGGTCGGCATCGTCGAGCTGAGCTCGATTTGGGTGCCGCAGTTCCTGCTGATGCTCGACGGCTCGGTCGACTTCACCAGCCGGCTCAACGGCACCGACGTCACGCTGGCCAAGCGCCCGAGTGACTACCTCCTCGACCACGTACGCATCTCGTCGTTCGCGTATGAGGATCCCGCGCGCCTCACCCGCAAGACCGGCGACGTGTTCATGTGCTGCAGCGACTACCCGCACTCCGAAGGCACCGACTCGCCGCTCGACGACTACCGCCGAGCCGGTTGCGACCCGGACGAGCAGCCAGGACTGTTCAACGCCAACATCGAGTTGCTGCTCGCGCGTTGACGAACGCCGCGCTCCCGCGCTTCAAGTCAGAGGACCTTCGGCGTCAGCGACTCGTTGTCACGCGCCGGTGGGCGGGCGCGCTGTTGGCCTTCGCCTCCGCCGTCTTCGTGTTCACCACCGTCGTCGGCGCTGCCGGTTGGGTCGGCTATGTCCAAGCCACTGCGGCGGCGTCGATGGTCGGTGGCTTGGCGGACTGGTTTGCAGTGACGGCCCTGTTCCGCCACCCGCTCGGTGTCCCGATTCCCCACACCGCGATCATCCCGGAACGCAAGGACCAATTCGGCGAGACGCTGGGCGAGTTCATCCAGGACAGCTTCCTCACACCGGACACGATCATCGCCCGCGTGCGGGCCGCACGGGTGGCGGAGCGCTTGGCAGCCTGGCTGTCCGAGCCCGCGAACGCCGAACGGTTGGCCGCCCATCTTGCTGATGGTGCGGTGGCCATCGCCGACCTCCTCAAGGACGACGAAGTGCACGCGACGCTCGAGGCGATCGCTCGCGAACAACTCGAACGCGTCGCGCTCGCACCCCTTGCGGGTCGCGCGTTGCGCGCCTTCACTGCGGATGGCCGTCACGACGAGTTGGTCGATGCCGCGCTGCAAGGCTTGGTGCGCGCGCTCGAGGACCACAAGGAAGATCTGCGCCATAGGTTCGATGAGCGGTCGCCCTGGTGGTTGCCGGGCGCGGTAGAGGACCGCATCTTCGATCGCCTGCTCGACGGGGCCGAAGCCGTGTTGCGCGACATGGTCGGCAATCACGAGCACGGTTTGCGACGCGAGCTCGACGAACGCATCGAGCGCTTCGTGCACGACCTCGAGACTTCGCCCGAGCTGCGGGCGCGCGGTGAGCAACTCAAGCACGACCTTTTGAGCCAGCAGCAGCTGCGCACCTGGGTGGCCGCGGCGTGGAGTGACGCGAAGGTGCAACTGCGCACGTCCGCCGCCGATCCTGACTCCGAGCTTCGACGCCGCTTGGCCGAAGCGATCGCGTCAGGGGGCCGCAGACTCGCCGAAGACCCCGCACTGGCGGCGACGCTGGAGAATGGCGTCGAAACACTGGCGCGGTACATCGTCGAGCGCTTCGACGGCGAGATCGCCGCGCTGGTGAGCGGGACGATCGCTCGCTGGGACGGGGAGGAGACCGCGCGCCGTCTCGAGCTGCTTCTCGGCGCCGACCTTCAGTACATCCGCATCAACGGCACGGTGGTCGGCGGCGCCGCCGGACTCGCGCTGCACTGCATCGCCCAAACCCTCGCGTAGCTAGGAAAGCGCGGGAGTGCTCGGCTTGACGCTCAGCGGCTGGTCCGAGTTTCCCTTGAGCACTCGAATCGCCAGCTGTCCGTTGTGCAATGAGGCTTCAAGGCCTCGGCCATACCCGTCAGGGACCTCGACCTCGCGCTCGTAACCGCCGTAGTCCCATTCGCAGAGCAGATAGTCGCGAGGTGCCGCGCTGCGCAGGTGCGCCCAGAAGCGCAAGGTGTTCTCACGCAGTTCGATCGTGACGTCGTCTGCTGTGACCGCGGGCAGCGGCGCGATGACGACAACCGCACCACTGGCCTCGTACATGTTGACCGGAACTTGCTGAGACCGCATCGTGGCCTCGGCCGCCACCGTGGCCTCCTTGACCTGCTGATGTGATGGTTGCTCGCTTGTCACCCGAGCAACCTACCCCTGCGGTCAGCCGTCGATCCCGAGCGAGGCCTGATTCTCCGGGACTGCGGGGCGGCGCGCCGGTGTCGACTCCGCGCTCGAACCCTCGACCGAGTCGTCCATTGGATGTTCGACAACCGCCACCACCCGAGAGGCGAGGAACCTCGCGGTGCGCACCGGTTGACCCGTGCGGGTGACCTCCACGACCTCGACGGTCGTACGGCCGACAGAGATCTCGACCCGGCGACCAGCCCGCGACGCGACGATGTCGAACGTCCGCACTCCGTCTCCGACGTCGACGACGACCTCGACGCGATCACCGCGCATCGCCGCAGCCTACGAACTCTTGCGTGCTCGGCGCGGAGTGTCTTCCGCGAGCAGGTTCAGCACCTCACCAATGGTCCGTTCGCGACTGGTGGGCTCGCTCAACGGCAGGTGGCCCTGGATCTGGTAGCGGTTGCGCCGGCCTTCCTTCTCTTTCACGACATAGCCGGCGTCCGCGAGGTCGGTCACGATGCCGTGCGCCGTGCGCTCAGTGATGTCGAGGTCGGTCGCGATGTCGCGCAACCGGACACCCGGGTCACGGGCGATGCAGAGCAACACCCGAGCGTGATTCGTGAGAAAGCTCCAGTCCCGCATTGTGTCGATAGTAGAACAATTATGGAATCAGATTGCTAGTGATTGTCGACAAGTGTAGGGTTCTCTCAGCGTCGGACAGGCCCCCCTCGGGAGGTCGGGTCGGGTCGCACGGAAAGGACGTTCAATGCTCATCTGGGTAGTGGTGATCGTCGCCCTGCTCGCGTTTGGGTTCTTCTGGCTTCGAAGCCGGACCTCGCACTGACGGACCCCGCGACATCCCCCGCTGACGCGCACGCCACTGGCGAGGTCCGTCCTCACCAGTGCGGACGCTGCCAACTGATCTTCCCCGGCGATCCCGACCTGTTCCAAGGGGCCATCCCCGACTGGTGGCTGTGTCCACCCTGTCGCTCCGCGTTGCTGGGCGACAACCACAACGCTTCGAGAGGGTCACGATGAGCAAGCACCGCCAAGCACGACGAGGCGAAGGAACGGCCTGGCTCAGCGCCGACCGATTAACCGACGGCTTCCACTGCCATTGGTACGCCGGCGAGAGCGGAGGCCAGCTCGTCGAACAGGCCGACGCCGCCACCGCGAAGGAAGCGGTTGCCTGGGGTCTTGTCCGCACACCCCGCGTGCGCATCCGTACCCGCGACGGTGAGACCCAATGGGCCGGCACCGCACCGCGCCCATCGACGTTCGCGGCCAGTTGGGCACCGGCCTGAGCCTCGAGAATCAGATGTCGTAGTACAGCGCGAACTCGTACGGGTGAGGACGCAGGCGGACGGCGTCGATCTCGGTCTCGCGCTTGTAGGCGATCCATGTGTCGATGAGATCGTCGGTGAAGACGCCGCCGACCTTCAAGAACGCGTTGTCTGCTTCGAGCGCCAGCAGCGCGGCGTCGAGTGAGCCGGGAACCTGCGGCACCTTGGCGAGCTCCTCGGGCGGCAGGTCGTACAAGTCCTTGTCGACCGGCGGCGGCGGCTCCGTGCGGTTGTTGATGCCGTCGAGACCGGCCTGCAACATCGCCGAGAACGCGAGGTACGGGTTGCACGACGGATCTGGGCAACGGAACTCCAGGCGCTTGGCCTTCGGGCTCTTCGAGTACAGCGGGATGCGCACGGACGCGGACCGGTTGCGCTGCGAGTACACGAGGTTGACCGGCGCCTCGTAGCCGGGAACCAGTCGCTTGTACGAGTTCGTGGTCGGCGCGGCGAACGCGAGGATCGCCGGTGCATGCGCGAGCAGTCCGCCGATGTACCAGCGCGCCATGTCGGACAGGCCCGCGTAGCCGGCCTCGTCGAAGAACAGCGGCTCGCCGCCCTTCCACAACGACTGGTGGCAGTGCATGCCCGAGCCGTTGTCCTGGAAGATCGGCTTCGGCATGAACGTGGCCGACTTGCCCGCGGCCCACGCCACGTTCTTCACCACGTACTTGTAGAGCATCAGCTTGTCGGCCATGCGCAGCAGCGTGTCGAAGCGCATGTCGATCTCGGCTTGGCCAGCGGTGCCGACCTCGTGGTGCTGGATCTCGACCTCGATGCCGAGCCGCTCCATCGTGAGGATCAT
>JBEEGD010000213.1:0-3237 GCA_041166685.1 Acidimicrobiaceae bacterium
TCCAATGTCGCTGGCGAGCGGTGTGAGCTGTACCACTTCCTCACACCGGGCAGGTCTGCGTTCGCCAACGCGTTCTGTGGGACAGTCGACGATGGAACGCGGCGGCTCGTCGGCCGCGTGCAAGGAAGCCAGGTCACGTCGACCCCGACGGCGGCGGGTGGAACGCTGCTCATCGCGACGTTCGACGATTCCGCTCTGCCGCCGTTACTCGAATCTGCGGGACGGATATTGTTCAGGCTGTCGGCGTTCACGTGCGCTGCAGACCCTGAAGGTCCTGCAGCTGGCTTGCGATGCGGGTTTGAAGAGACGTTGGACGAGGCCAACACGTTCCACTCGTTTCGCCTCTAGCGATGCAGTGAACGCACGACGACGGCGCACGGAGATGGTCCCCGAGTCGAGTGCGACCGTTCCGGTCACAATCACCCAGGTGGTCGACAGTGCGATCGCGGGGTTCGAGCCGTGGTACTTGCGCGAGCACCCGAAGGTCGTGGCCACGTTGACGTGGGTTGCCGGCGATCCCCACGTCGCGGCCGACGCGACCGACGAGGCGTTCGCTCGCGCGTACGCCAATTGGCGCAAGGTGGAGCGGATGGATTCACCGGGCGGGTGGGTCTACCGGGTGGCGCTGAACGTGGTGCGCCGGCGAATGCGTCGCGCGGCGTTCGAGCGGCGGACACTCGAGCCGCCAGCCGAGGTTGCCCAGGTCGTCGATCGGGAGATCTGGACGGTCGTGCAACAGCTGCCCGAGCGCCAGCGGGTGGCCGTCGTACTGCGGTACCTACTCGATCTCCCTGAGCAGGAGGTGGCAACCGCCATGGGCATCTCTCGAGGCACGGTCGCGTCCGCGCTGGCCGCCGCCCGACGGCGACTCGCCGGCTGGCTCACTGTCGAGGAGGCGTGGGATGACTGAGCTTCAACAGGCTCTCTACGCGCTCGTGGACCACCCTCCGGTCGCGCCCAGCGATATCGAGGTCGTGGCCGCACGGGGCATGCGCTTCGTTCGTCGCCGTCGAATGCTGCGCGGCGCAGCCGCCTTGGCCGTCGTTGTCATTGCCTCGGCTGCTGGCTTTGGTCTCGCGCAGCAGAACTCTGATCCCGGCGTGTTCGTGGCTACGGAAGGGGCCGGCCCACCGGTGTCGTACACGGACGCCGTCAATGATGCCCCCGGAGTTGCGACAGACGCAGCGGCGATCGACATCGTGCAGGTCGGATGGGCGCCCGGCTTCGACGTTGACACGCAGCGAGGCGGTTACTCGACCTCTATTACCGTCGCCGGCACCGCCCGTACCGATCGGTGGTACGTCTCCTACGGCGTGTTCACGTCCGACGTCCCTGGCGAGCAGTGTCAGCTGTACAACTTCCTCACGCCAGGGATCACTGCGTACGCCAACGCGTTCTGCGGTTCGGTGAACCTCGGAACGCGGCGGCTCGTCGGCCGCGTGGAGGGAAGCCAGGTGACGTCGACGCCCACGGCAACCGGTGGAACGTTGCTCACGGCGACATTCGACGACTCCACACTTCCACCGTTGCTCGAGGCTTCAGGACGGATGTTGTCGAACCTGTCGGCCTTTACGTGCACGGGCACGACGGAAGGCGGTGGATGCGAGATATTCCCGAGGGACGACGCCACGTCGACGCTCACGTATCGCGTCTAGCGGAACGTCTGCGCTCCTCGTGCCGCAGACGCGGACGCGTAGCCGGAGATCATGGTGCTGTCCCACAACTCATCCACGAACGACAAGGCGCCAAAGACCCGGCCAACGTGCATCGCGGCGACGGCACAGGGCACTGTGGGGAGGTGAGGGGAGTGACGAGTCGGGTGCGTCCAACATTGCCGTCAACGGGCTGCACTACCGCCGCTCGCGATCCCGACTTCGAGTGTGGGTACGAGATCGCCATCGCGCCTGGCGACAATCGATCATCGGAGCAGTGGGCTCGAGACGCATGGGAAGGCGCATCGGCACCGCTTCGGTGGTTCATGCTGGCCGGTTGGCGTTTCGTCCTCGGGCTTCGACTCGGCCCCCAGCGTTCAGCTGATCACATACTCGGATGGGAGATCGTCGACCGCCGCTCGGACGAAACCGTGTGTCACCTCCGCTCGCGGTTCGTCAGCGCGTACAACACGTTCAAGCTTGCCGACGGGCGGCTTGTGTGGTCGACGTTCGTCACCTATGAGCGGCCGGTTGCCAGAATCATCTGGCGGCCCGTTTCCGTTCTGCACCGTCCGCTCGTTCGGTTGGCGCTCCGACGCGCTGGCTTTGCGCGCGGAGACGCGGGTCGGGAGAAGTAGGGCGGTTCGTCGCCGAGCTTGTGCAGGCTCGTAACGGCGGGGGTCAGACACCGTTCGGCGCGGTTGTCGCGCGGGCGACGAGCCCGTCGTAGACGAGGTTGAGGATGTCACCGAAGAGTGCGGCGTCGACGGCCGCGGGATCGACGACCGACTCGAGCGCGAGTCCTTGCGCGAGTGCGATGAAGGCTAGGGCGAGCCGGTGCGCGTCGAGCGTGAGCGGCACACCGGTGTGTTGGTGCCGTGCCTCCAGCGCGGCAGCGAGGGCGTCTCGCAGCGCGGATTGCCTTGTTCGATAACGAATGGCGAGCTGTTCATCGCGGGCCGCTTGCGCCCAGTAGTCCTGCAGGAGGAGCAGGGCGCCACGTTCGTTCTGTATGAGCGCCGCCAGTGCAGTGCTCACGCTGCCGGCGGTTGGGACATCGCCGGGCGCGTCGGCGGTGATCGCCATGAGCTCGCGGGCCGGTGCATCGAGGCGTTCATGGAGTACTGCGGCGAAGAGGTCGTCCTTGCTCGTGAAGTTGAAATAGAAGGTGCCTTTGGAGAGCCCGGCGCGACGGATGACGTCTTCAATTGTCGAAGCTTGATAGCCGCGCTCGGCGAAAACCTCGACGGCGGCATCGATGAGCTCGCGTCGGGAGACGCCCGATTTTCGCTTCGCGGCCGGCGGCCGCCCAGGACCCCGCCGATTTGCCTTCTTCGCCATCACCTCTGAATAATAGACGTATTCGTCTATAAAGGTGGTGGAGGATGACGACCAGGCCGTGGCACAGCTGGAGCGGCGCCATCGGGCTCGCACTCGTGTTCGTCGCCTTGTTCCTTCCGGGACCGCCGCCGAAAACCTCCGACACCGCGGCTGCGCTCACGGCGAACCTGGTGGAGCACCGCACCGCGCTCGTCGACGGCATCCTCATCGCCGCGGTGGGGGTCATGGCGCTGTTGTGGTTCTT
>JBEEGD010000214.1:0-2796 GCA_041166685.1 Acidimicrobiaceae bacterium
GGCGGCGATGTACGAGGCATCGATCACACGCATGTTGGCGATGGCGTCGTCGGTGCCGGTCTTGATCGGCTCGCCGCGCAGCACCGCTCCCGCGAACGCGCGCAGTTGATAGAAGTAGGTGGTCTCACGAGGGAAGCGCGGCTCCTTCTGCTTGCCGCTTTCCGTGCGCACGGACAGCCGATAGAAGTGCTGCGGGGCGTACGGATTCAGGACCCGCATCACGCCCTTCGTGCCCCTCACCTCTGCGCCCAGTCGGAGGATCCTGCTGGAGAGCATCGACGCGGTGATGCGACCCGAGCTGCCGTCGGGCAACTTCATGTCGGCCTGCAACCAGCGGTCGACGCCCACCGAACGTTCGCGGGCCGAAGCGCTGACCACCTCCGGCTCGGCCTGCGCCAGCGTTCGCAGCAGGTGGATGGTGTAGCAGCCGACGTCCATCGTCGATCCGCCCGCCAGGCTGAGTTGCCAGCGGATGTCGCTGCGCGGCAGCAAGGGAGTCACCATCCAGGTGTGGATGTGCTCGATGTCGCCGATCGTTCCGTCCTGCGCGATCTCGACCATCCGATCGGCGAGCGGGTGGTACCGGTAGTGGAACGCTTCCATGACGACGAGCCGGGTGCGCGCTGCGACGTTCGCGACCTCGACGGCCTCATCGGCGTTGGCCGTGAATGGCTTCTCGCACAGCACGTGCTTGCCCGCCTCGAGCGCGGCGATGGTCCACTTGCCGTGCAAGCCGTTGGGGAGCGGGTTGTACACCGCGTCGATGTCGGGGTCGGCGAGCAGCGCGTCGTAGCTCTCGTGCACGCGGCCGATGCCGTGCTTCCGCGCGTACTTGGTCGCCTTGGCCTTGTCGCGGGCGGCCACCGCGACCACCTCGACCTCGTCGACGCGCCGCGCCGGCTTGATCATCGCGGGAGGGGCGATCTTGGCGGCGCCGAGGATGCCGATGCGTAGGGGAGCCATCGGTCCATCCTGCCCTTATCCCAGCTATCGACGGGCCGTCCTATGTTCGGCGCCAGTGCTGATGCGCCCCCTCAGGTCGTCGTCGGTGGTGCCGGCGTGTGTCGTCGCCGCGGCGCTGACGCTTGTCGCCATCACGCTTGGTTGGCGGGGAGGGGACTGGCCGGCGCAGCTGTACCGCGTCGATCTCTTCCGGCGCGCCGGCTTCACGCAGTGGGACAACTACTGGTACGGCGGCCACCACGCCCCCGGCTACTCGCTGTTGTATCCACCGCTCGGCGCCGTGTTCGGCATCACGATCACCGCCGTCGTCAGCGCGGTCGCGGCCACGTGGAGCTTCGCGGTCATGGCCCGACGCTGGTTGCCCGCGCCGCGCGCCGCGTCGATCGTCTTCGGAGCGGGGACCGTCACCAACATCGCCGTCGGCCGGCTGACCTTCGCGCTCGGACTCGCGGTGGGGATGACGGCCGTCGCCGCGATGACGTCGGCTCGCTGCGGTTGGGCGTTGCTGCTCGCGCCACTCACTGTCATGGCCAGTCCCGTCGCCGGGGTGTTCGTGATGCTGGCGGCTACGGCATGGGCACTGGCGGCGCGTCCCGTTCGTCGCCTCGGCATCGGCGTGACCCTCGGCGCGGCGGTGATGCTTGCCGCGATCGGGCTGGCCTTCCCCGAAGGCGGCGAGTTCCCGTTCGGCATCGACGCGTTCGTGATCACGGGCGCTGTCGGACTACTGGCGGTGATCGTGCTGCCGCGCGGGTACGGCGCTTTGCGTCTCGGAGGTGCGCTCTACGCCTTGGCGGCATTCATCACGGTCGTCGTCCCGAATCCCCTCGGCGCCAACATCACCCGTCTCGGCATGTACACCGCGGCCCCGATCGTGGTCGGAGCACTGTGGCCGGAGCGCCGACGCGTCGCGGCTGCGCTCGCCGGTCCACTGCTCGCGTGGCAGTGGCTACCGGCCGCGGACGCGATCTTCACCGCCGGACTCGACCCGTCCTCCGACCCCGCGTACTACGACGGCCTACTCGCCGAGCTCGACCACCTACCGCCGGCGCGCGTCGAGATCCCGTTCACGAAGCACCACTGGGAAGCAACGTACGTTGCATCGCACGCGGCGCTCGCCCGCGGCTGGGAACGACAGCTCGACATCGGCGTGAATCCGATCTTCTACGAACCCGAGCTGTCGGCCGCTACCTATCAACGGTGGCTGGACGACAACGCGATCGCGTACGTCGCTTTGCCCGATGCTGACCTCGACGACTCTGCACTGCTCGAGAGCGAGCTGCTCCGCCGCGGCGTGCCTGGGCTCGAACCCGTGTGGCACGACGGCCACTGGCAGCTCTGGCGCGTCACGACGGCCAAGCCGCTTGTCGAAGGAGCCGCGCTCGTCGAGCTCGACGCCGATGCGTTCACGTTGCAGGTCGCCCAGCCGGGCGACGTGCTCGTCCGTATTCACTACAGCTCGCACTGGGACGTCGACGGCCCCGGATGTGCGGTCCCCACCCTCGACGATTGGACGCGCATCAGGTTCGCGTCGGCGGGCACGTGGCGCGTCCGCCAAGTCGTCTCGCGTTGGATCCCGTTCGACCCCGACACCCGATTCGACGATTGCCCGGCTGTCGGCTGATCAGTCGGCCGGACCGGTTGTAACGACAAGGCTTGCCTCTTCGGCGTGTGTGCCGTCGGTACGGTGATTGCATCAGCCCCCGTAGCTCAGCGGAATAGAGCAGCCGCCTTCTAAGCGGACGGTCGCAGGTTCGATTCCTGCCGGGGGCGCGTAAACAAGCAGGTCAAGGCGATTGTCGTGGTTCGGTCTTCGCGCGCGGATGGGCGCGT
>JBEEGD010000215.1:0-3232 GCA_041166685.1 Acidimicrobiaceae bacterium
CGAGGACGTCTTCGGATCCGGCTTCGGCGACACCGTGACCGGCGACGCCGGCCCGAACCTCATCTCGACCTTCGCCGGCGGCGACAACATCGAGGGCGGTGACGGCAGCGACATCATCCAGTCCGGCGACAACGACGACACGGTGCAGGGTGGCCCCGGAAACGACCAACTGAACGGTGAACTCGGTGACGACTTCGTGGACGGCGAGGCTGACGACGACACCATCGTCGCGAGCGACGGCAGCGACACCCTGGCGGGCGTCAATGGCACAGACACCGTCGACTACTCGGCCCAGCCCGGTGCCTTGGTACTGGACCTCGTCGGTGGAACGGCGTCAAAACCGGGCGGGACGGACGTGCTCGAGCGCTTCGAGGTCGTGATCGCGTCGTCGTTCGACGACAGGATCATCGTGCGCGATGGGGCGCCGGAGTCGATCACGTGCGGGCTCGGAGCCGACGCGGTGGATGCGGACATCTCCGACACCCCCAATCTCGATTGCGAGACGATCGCCCCGATCGCCACCGGACCGCCCACGTTGTCAGGTACCGCGCTCGACGGAGAGACGCTCACGACTTCCGACGCCACCTGGGCCGGTGGCCCAGGCACGCGCAGCTACGCCTGGGAGCGCTGCGACGCGACCGGCGCCACGTGCAGCCCGATCGCCAGCGCGGCCCAGCCGACGTACACGGCCGCAGCAGCTGACGTCGGCTCGACGTTGCGCTCGCGCGTCGGGTCAGCGAACCCAGCCGGATCAGACGGCAACGTCAGCGCCCCGAGCGCCGTCGTGGCAGCACGCCCGACGCCACCAGCTGCTGCCGAACCCGTCGCCGAGCCGGCGCAGAGCACACCGCCGGCGCCGACCCCGGTGTTCACCCAGACCGCTGACGCCGAGCCCGTCTCGGGCAAGGTGCTGGTGCGCTTCCCCGGGACCACGATCTTCGTGGCGCTCACCCAGCCCAGCCTGGTGCCATTCGGCTCGGTGATCGACGTTCGCGAAGGGCGCGTACGCCTGGAGACAATCGACCCGCGCGGGAAGATCCAGGCAGCCGACTTCTACGGCGGCGTCTTCAAACTGCTGCAGCAGAAGATCGCCGGCGGCATGACCGAGCTCGATCTCTTCGGTGGCAGCTTCGCGCACTGTCCGAAGGCGAAGCACAAGCGCGGTCGGTCACGGCATGCTCGGAAGCGGCTGTCGCGGTCCACGTCGATCCGCCACCTGTGGGGAACCGGGGCCGGGCTCTTCCGTACCACCGGCCGCTACTCCTCGGCGACCATCCGCGGCACGACCTGGCTGACCGACGATCGCTGTGATGGCACGCTGACTCGAGTGACCAAGGGCTCGGTCACCGTCCGCGACCTCGTGACCAAGAAGTCGCACGTCCTGCGAGCGCCGCACAAGTACTTGGCCAGAGCCAAGCGCTGAGCAGAGGCCACCGTAGAATCCGACATGTGAACCACCGCCTCCCGGAGCGGGATCGACCCTGGGTGTTCCGCACGTATGCGGGCCATTCGACGGCGCGCGAGTCCAACGCGCTCTACCGAAAGAACCTCGAAAAGGGGCAAACCGGCCTGTCGGTCGCGTTCGACCTGCCGACGCAGACCGGCTACGACCCCGACCACGAGCTCTCCCGCGGAGAGGTCGGCAAGGTCGGCGTTTCGATCGCCCACAAGGGCGACATGCACACCCTGTTCGACGGCATCCCGCTCGACGAGATGAACACGTCGATGACGATCAACGCAACGGCGGCGTGGCTGCTGGCGCTCTACATCGTCACCGGCGAGGACAACGGCGTCGAGCGCACGGCCCTGTCCGGCACGACGCAGAACGACATCCTCAAGGAGTTCCTCTCGCGCGGCACGTACGCGTTCCCGCCCGAGCCCTCGATGCGCCTGATCGCGGACATGATCGCGTTCACGGTCGACGAAGTTCCGAAGTGGAACCCGATCAACATCTGCAGCTACCACCTCCAGGAGGCGGGCGCCACGCCGGTGCAGGAGATCGCGTACACGATGTGCAACGCGATCGCCGTGCTCGACCGCGTACGCGAGCGCGTCGACGACGAGACCTTTCCGCGCGTGTTCGGCCGCATCTCGTTCTTCGTCAACGCGGGCATCAAGTTCATCGAGGAGCACGCGAAGCTGCGCGCGATGTCGGTGCTCTGGGAGGAGATCGGCCGCGACCGCTACGGCGTCACCGACGAGAAGATGCTGCGCTTCCGCTACGGGGTGCAGGTCAACTCGTTGGGCCTGACCGAGTCGCAGCCCGAGAACAACATCATCCGCATCGTGCTCGAGGCGCTGGCGGTCACGCTCGGCCGCGGCGCTCGCGCCCGCGCGCTGCAGCTGCCGGCGTGGAATGAGGCGCTTGGCCTGCCGCGCCCGTGGGACCAGCAGTGGTCGCTGCGGATCCAGCAGATCCTGGCCTACGAGACCGACATCCTCAACTACCCCGACATCTTCGAGGGCTCCGAGGTCATGGACGGATTGGTCGCCGAGCTGATCGAGGGCGCCCGCGCCGAGATGGCGGTGGTCGAGGAGCACGGCGGCGCCGTCAAGGCCGTCCCCTACATGAAGGCGCGACTGGTCGAGTCCCACCGCGAGCGGGTCGCCCGGATCGAGAGCGGCGAGCAGAAGGTGATCGGCCAGAACAGCTTCACCGAGAGCGAGGACTCGCCGCTGACCGCCGGCGCCGACGGCGGCATCCTCACCCCCGACCCCGAGGTCGAGCGCGAACGGATCGAGGCGCTGGAGGCCTGGAAGGCCGAGCGCGACGAGAGCGCGGTCAGGACTGCGCTCGACGAGCTGGCCCGCGTGGCCGCCGGCGACAGCGAGAACGTCATGCCGGCGACGATCGCCGCCGCCAAGGCGGGCGCGACCACCGGCGAGTGGTCGGAGGTCCTGCGCAAGGCCTTCGGCGCCTACCGCGGCCCGACCGGAGTCGACGGCGCCGCCCCGCCGACCGCCGCCGCCCAGCTGGACCCGATCCGTCGCCGCGTCGACCGCGCCCTGGTCGCGGCTCGCCTTCCAAGCTCCGAGCGCCTCGATCCGCTCCCGTTCGACCTCGGGGTCGGGGGTCATGATGCCGCCGTCGGCACCCGCCGTGAGCGGTGATTCCTCGGTCTCGGTGAAGGAGTTCTGGCCGACGACCTTCTGCTCGCCGCGCTCGATCCGAGCCACCCGTTCGCGGTTCGACTCGACCAGGCGCGCCTTCATGTAGGGGACCGCCTTGACC
>JBEEGD010000216.1:0-4064 GCA_041166685.1 Acidimicrobiaceae bacterium
ATCGAAAATGGGGCATGGATCGGCGTCGGGGCGGCCATCGTCGGCAACGTCCGAGTGGGTCGCAACGCGGTCGTCGGTGCCAACGCGGTCGTGACGCGAGACGTCGACGATTTCACCGTCGTCGCCGGAAATCCAGCCCGTGTCGTGCGGCGCTACCACGACGGGAACTGGCAGTGGGTCGGTGAGTGATGAGCGGCGACTCCGTCAGCGCTCGGGGCGTCGGGCCCGGACCTCGAGACACAGCCCATCGACGTACGGGGCCCAGTCGCGGGTGTGGTGGCACAGCGGATCCTGTCCGGAGACGTCCTCGATGTCGCAGAAGCCGGCACCTGCCATCAACTTCTGCAACCACGGCGAGGTGAAGACGATCTTGTGGTCCGCGTTTCCGGTGAGTGCCGCAGGTGAGGTCATGTCGGCAGGGTGATGGCCGTAGCCGAAGACCGCGCTCATGACCGCCCAATAGCGATCCTCGGTCCCGGTGCCGGTATCGGCCAACGCTTGCCCAAGAGCGGCACCGTTTGGCGTATGGATGACCAACACTCCGCCCGGTCGCAGCCGCTCGTACCAATGCCTCAGCGTCGCCAGCAGCCCCTGGGGGTGGACATGTTCGATCATGTGCACCGACAGGATCTCGTCGGCCCACTCGTTCGGAATCGGTAGTGCGTCACCGCTGGCGAGTAGGTCGATGTCGTCGGTGAACGGCAGCAAGTCGACGTGGACATATCCGGGGCGGCCGCTGAACCCCGCGCCGATCTCTATCCGTCGCTCACCGGGCGCGGGCGGGACGAGACGCCAGCGCTGGCGGGCGGATGCGGGTAGCACTCGCAGCCACCACGGCCGTTGGGTCCAAGCCACAACGCGTGCGCGGCTGAGCGCCGTGCCCTTTGTGATGCGCGCCCTGCGTTGAAGGGCTCGCCGTCCTTTGCCCAGGACGCGGCGGAGCCGGCGAGTGAGGAGCATTTCGGGGAGCGAGCCTATCCACGCACGACGCGAGGGTGGCCTGGGCGAGCGAGTGGCTGTTCGCGCGTCGGTACGATTCGTGCGACCCGATGACGCGAATCCTGACGCTGTCGAACATGTACCCGCCCCACAGCCTCGGTGGGTACGAACGCTCTTGCGATGATGTGATGCGGCGTCTGACCTCCCGCGGTCACGAGGTGACCGTGCTGACCACCGACATGCGGGTCGGTGGCATCGCCGATCCGCTGCACGAGCCGTTCGCCCGCGTGCACCGCGACTTGCGTTTCTACTGGCGCGACCATGTGTTGCTTCGACCGCCGACGCGCGACCAATGGGCCATTGAGCGTCACAATCACGCCGCGCTGGCCCGCGCCATCGAACTGGCGCGACCAGAAGTGGTGTCGGTGTGGAACATGGGTGCCATGTCGCTCTCGCTGCTCACTGCGATCGAGCGCGCCGGCATTCCGATGGTGCTCGCGGTGTGCGACGACTGGCTCATCTATGCACCACGCCTCGACCCGTGGACCGCGACGTTCGCGCGCGTGCCATCACCGGCGCGCGGGGTCATCGACAGGCTGGTAGGGGTGCCCGTGCAGCGGCCGCAGCTGACCGACGCCGTGTTCTGCTTCGTGAGCGATGCCACGCGTCGTCGCGCGCAGCAGGCAGGGGCTTGGGCCATCGGGCGGTCGACGGTGGTGTACAGCGGCATCGAAGCCGGTGAGTTCTCGCCACTCCCCGCGGGGGTCGATCACGAGTGGCGGGGACGGTTGCTGTACGTCGGCCGACTCGACGACCGCAAGGGGATCGAGACGCTGTTGCGAGCGGTCGCGCGGCTTCCAGACACAACACTTGACCTGGTCGGCCACGGCGATGCCGAGTACCGCTCGCGCCTCGACGCGCTCGCCGCTGGGCTCGGGATCACCGATCGAGTGACGTTCGACGCCGTGCCTCGCGGCGAGCTTGCGGCGACCTATCGATCCGCCGACGTCGTGGTGTTCCCCAGTGAATGGGCGGAGCCCTTCGGACTGGTGCCGTTGGAAGCGATGGCGTGCGGCACGCCGGTGATCGCGACCTGCACAGGCGGGTCCGCCGAGTTCCTTCGGGACGAAACCAATTGCCTCGCCTTCCCACCGGGTGACGAGCACGCACTCGCGGCCGCGGTTCTCCGGCTCGAGTCCGATCCGGCGCTACGGAGACGGCTGGTTGTCGCCGGCGCCGATCTCGCGGCGCACTTCACCACCGACCGTCTTGCCGATGTGATGGAGGAGTGGCATGTCGCCGCGGCGGCGCGATTCCGTGACGGTGTTCCCGCCGACCTTCCCGCGCCGCTCACGGTCAAAGCACCACCTGACGCGCCTTGACCGAGCCGACCACCAGGGCGCCGGTCTCGACGAGATCGCGCCCGGCCAACACCGGCAGCGCGCGCAGCCGTCCCCGCCATCCGCGTCGCGTCGGTCGAGCATTGGTGACGATCCATGGCACGACGAGCGCGGCGGCGCGCCGGTCGAGCGGCGTGAGCAGCGCGCCCGCGATGGCCGAGAGGACGACCAATCGGCGTCGCCCGACGAACCAGTGACGCCACAGAAACGCGTCGCGGAGCTCGGGCACGCGCCGCACGAGTAACGGAAAGCACGCGGCGAGCATCGCCCGGCGCATGAGATAGGTCGGGTCCGGCGCGAAGACCTCGTGGCGGACGATCGCGCCCGCCGCGAACCGGCTCACCGCCCCCGTCCGCTTGGCCCGCCACGCCAGCTCGGTGTCCTCCCCGAACCCCAACCCGCCGAGCCGGTCGCCCACGACCGCGAGCACGTCCCGTGCGAGATCGGACCCGAACGGGCCCTCGGCCAGACCGTCCAGCACCTCGCGGCGGTATGCGAGGTTGCACGTCTCGTAGAGCCCGTACTCGGCGGGGACCCACTGGGATCGCGACAACGGCTCCAGGGGCTGCGTCGGATCCGGAGTCGTGCGTCCCTGGACAATGTCGACCCCGCTGCCCAGCCCCGCGACCAGAGCCTCGAGCCACGTCGGATCGGGCCGGCAGTCGGAGTCGGTGAAGGCCACGACCTCACCGGACGTCGCGGCGAGTCCCGTGTTGCGTGCATCAGCGGCGGACCGGTTCTCGTCGTGGCGCAGCACGCGCAGCGGCCACGGGGTCGAGGCCCCACGTGCGGTCAGCGCCTCCACCGTGTCGTCGGTCGACGCATCGTCGACGACCGCGACCTCGACGCGATCGGCGGGGTACGTCTGTGCGACCAGCGCCCCGATCGTCTGACCAACGAGGTCCCGGCGGTTGTACGTCGGCACTACGACCGAGACGGTCGGCCATTCGGTGCGGAGCTCTCGGGGAGGGGGACCGGGAGTTCCGTTCACCAACGCGGTGTAGTTCGCTTCGACCTCCGCCGTGCGGGCACTGAGCTCGAAGTTCAAGCTCACGTGGCGACGCCCGGCCATCCCCATTGCTGGCCACCGCGCTGGTTCGTCGATCAGCGCCGCAACGGCGTCCACGAGACCGTCGTGGTCGCCCTCACCGACAAGGACCGCGCTGTCCTCTGTGACCGAGTCCGGGATGCCGCCATGGCGGGTCGTCACCACTGGCAGCCCGGCAGCCTGCGCCTCGAGATTGACGACCGAAAGAGTCTCGGCATCACCATCGATCGCGGTTCGGCTCGGGCTGATGAGCAGATGGCCCCGGCTCAGCGCCGCGGCGACTGCCCCGGGCGCTGTCCCGTCCACCACGGTTGCGCGATCGAGCAGCGGCGCCAGGGCGTCGGCCACATCGGCTGCTTGTTCGCCGTAGCCGACGAACAGCGCGCGCAGGAACGGCCGGTCGCGTCCGACCACGGCCAACGCCCTCGCGGCATCAACTGCGCCCTTCTTGGGCACGAAGCGACCAACGAACACGACGGTGACAGTGCCGTCGGCATCGGGCTCGCGGACCGCGAACGGGATGCGCGCGAGATCGACGCCGGAAGGAATGATCCGCACCCGGGCGTGCTCGATGCCGAACGCCACCGCCGCCTCGGCGAGGAACGTCGAGGGGACGAGCACGAGATCAGCCGCCCTCCAAGGCGCGGGGTCGGCCAAAGATGCGGCGCGTACGAGCA
>JBEEGD010000217.1:0-6902 GCA_041166685.1 Acidimicrobiaceae bacterium
GCAGGCCTACTTCCGCATCAACGCGGAGAACATGGGCCAGTTCGAGCGCACGCTCATCATCGCCGACGAAGGCAGCCAGGTGCACTACATCGAGGGCTGCTCGGCTCCGGTGTACACGACCGACTCGCTGCACTCTGCCGTCGTCGAGATCGTGGTGAAGCCCAGCGCGCGTGTTACGTACACGACCATCCAGAACTGGTCGAACAACGTCTTCAACCTCGTCACCAAGCGCGCCCGCGTCGAGACCGAAGGCCACATGGAGTGGATCGACGGCAACATCGGGTCGAGGCTCACGATGAAGTACCCCGCGGTCGTGATGGTCGGACCGAAGGCATCCGGCGAAGTCTTGAGCGTCGCCTACGCCGGCCCGGGTCAGCACCAGGACGCGGGGGCGAAGATGACGCACGCCGCGCCGGAGACCACGAGCAAGATCGTGTCGAAGTCCATCTCGAAGGACGGTGGCCGCACGTCGTACCGCGGTCTCGTCCGTATCGAGGACGACGCCTATGGCTGCAAGAGCCACGTGCAGTGCGATGCCTTGATCCTCGACGAGGACTCGGTGAGCGACACCTTCCCGTACATGGAGGTAGGTGCTCGCGACGCGGTTGTCGGGCATGAGGCGACGGTGTCGAAGGTGGCCGACGAGCAGCTCTTCTACCTCATGAGCCGTGGCCTGTCGCAAGAGCAAGCGATGGGCATGATCGTCAACGGCTTCATCGAGCCGGTCACCCGCACGTTGCCGATGGAGTACGCCGTCGAGTGGAGCCGCCTGATCGAGCTGCAAATGGAAGGAAGCGTCGGCTAGGGCGCGTGCAGCACGTAAGGTCGGTTCATGGAACAGCCCCAAGCAGGTATCGAGATCAAGGCGAGCTTCCTCGTCTGGCTCTACTTCACCCTCTACCTCTTCCCGCCCAAGATCACCATCGACGGAGGTCAGCCGATCGGGGGCAAGTGGGGCGACAACCTCATCCCGGTCGCTCCCGGGAACCACACCGTGACCGTCTACTGGCCGCTGTACTGGTTCCTGCCGTCGAACAAGGCGACGATCTCCGTCGACGTGCCTGCTGGGCAGGTCGCGCAGATCGAGTACAAGCCCGCGTTCCTGTTCTTCCTGCCGGGCAAGATCAAGGTGCTCGGCACACGCCCGATGGCTCCGGGCCAGGCTGCATAGTCGCAGTCCCCTCCGCATCGATCTCGGGCACACTGTTCGGATGCCGATGCGGCAGGACTGCAAACAATTCGAGAGTCGCACGTATCCGAACGGCGAGACCGTTCGTAAGTGCAATCTCGACCTGGCGCCAGAAGCCCCTTGGCGTTGCCCTGACAATTGCCCCAAGTACGAGCGGCGGCTGGTCGACGTCAACTGGATGCACGGCTCGCTCGTCACGCCCAAGACTCCAGACGAGCCCGTCGACCTCGACAAGTACGGCGACGACGTCGCCGCACTGCTCGACGAGGCAGAGGAAATCGTCAACGCCGCGGGGCCGGAAATCCTCGCTGAGGTGCGCGCCGAGCAGGGCGCGACTCGCGGCTGGCGCAAGATCTTCCGCCGCAAGCGTTGAAGGAAGGCGCGCGTGAGCGCGCTTTCGGGGTACACGCTGCCCTCCACTGAGGAAGAGGTGTGGCGCTACAGCCGCATCGCGGAGCTCGACCTCGACGTCTACGAGGTTGGGAGCGACCAAGCGACGGTTGGCAGCGGAATCCCCGCGCCGATCGAAGCCGCACTGGCCACCGTGCCCGTGCGGGGGGTCACGGTCGTGGTCGTGAACGGGCGCATCGTGCACCTCGACGTGGAGGCGCCCGGCGTGGACATCGTCACCGACGATCCGGATGCGCTCGGGGTTGCGATGACCGAGCCAACCGACGTCTTCGCCACCATGAACGACGCGTTCACGCGTGAGCCGATCGTGGTGCGCGTGGCGCGAGGCGCGACGGTCGAGGCGCCGATCGTGGTCGCGCACTGGAGCGACGAGCCCAACCTGGCCACCTTCCCGCGTCTCGTCGTCGTCTCAGGCGAAGACAGCCAGGCGCAAGTGGTCGACTACCACGCGTCAGCCGACGGGATCCCGATGCTCACCGTGCCGGTGACCGAGCTGTCGGTCGCCTCGTCGGCTCGGCTTGGTTACCTCAACGCGCAGAACCTCGGCCTGGCCACGTGGCAGGTCGGATCGCAGGTATCGACGGTCGATCGCGATGCCACCCTGACCTCGGTGTGCGCGGCGTTCGGGGGCGACTACGCCAGATTGCGAACCGACTGCCGGCTCGTCGGACGTGGTGCGGCCGGTCGACTGCGGGCGGTGTACTTCGGTGAGGCCGAGCAGATGCTCGACTTCCGCACGTTCCAGGATCATGCCGCGCCCGACACGACGAGCAATCTGCTGTTCAAGGGCGCCGTCGGCGGGCACAGCCGCAGCGTCTACACCGGCCTGATTCGGGTCCGGAAGAACGCACGAGGAACCAACGCGTTCCAGACGAACCGCAACATCAAGTTGTCTGACGGTGCGTGGGCAGAGTCCGTCCCCAACCTCGAGATCGAGAACAACGACGTGCGGTGCAGCCATGCGTCGGCCGTCGGCCCGATCGACGAGGACCAACGCTTCTACCTCGAGAGCCGAGGAGTCCCCACTCCGATCGCCGAACGGCTGATCGTCACCGGATTCTTCGACGAGGTGCTGTCGAAACTTCCCGTGGCCGCGGCGGCCACCGCACTGCGCAACCTTGTCTCCGGCAAGCTCGACCGTCAGGTCGCCAGTCGATGAGTCACGAACGGGTCGTGGTGTGCAAGCTCGACGACATCGCGCAAGGCACCGCCAAGCGCTTCGACATCGGCAAGCACCGCGTCGCCGTCGTGCGCTGCGACGATGACCTGTACGCCATCGGTGACACCTGCACACATGCCGACTTCTCGCTGTCCGAAGGCGAGGTGTACTGCGATGAGCGCGAGATCGAGTGCTGGAAGCACGGCAGCACGTTCTCGCTCATCACCGGTGAGCCCCAGTCGTTGCCCGCCACCCGCGCGGTTCCCGTGTACAAGGTCGAGGTCGTCGACGGCGACGTCACCGTGGAGATCGGGTAGTGGCCGAACTCCGCATCGAAGGGCTCGTCGCGGGCATCGCCGGTCGCGACATCCTGAAGGGCATCGACTTGGTCGTGCGCTCGGGCGAGGTGCACGCGGTGATGGGCCCGAATGGGTCGGGGAAGTCGACGTTGTCGCATGTGCTGATGGGCAAGCCGGGCTACGAGGTGCACGCCGGGACAGTGACGCTCGACGGTGTGGACTTGCTCGCGCTGCCCACCTGGGAACGGGCACAGGCAGGGCTGTTCTTGGCGATGCAGTATCCGATCGAGGTACCCGGCGTGTCGCTCGCCTCCGTGCTCGGCGAGGCGATGGTCGCCAGCGGCAAGTCGATCACAGGTTTGCGGGCCGCGATGGTGGTCGAAGCTGAACGGATCGGATTCGACGAGCGATTCCTCGATCGACCGTTGAACGTCGACCTCTCGGGCGGCGAGAAGAAACGCAACGAGACGTTGCAGCTTGGTCTCCTCGCACCGAAGATCGCCGTCCTCGATGAGATCGACTCGGGGCTCGACGTCGACGCGCTGCGGGCTGTGAGCCGTCGGATCGAGGCATCGACGAACGAGCAGGGGCTGGGCGTGCTCGCTATCACTCACTACAGCCGCCTGCTGCACGAGCTGCGACCGGACCGTGTGCACGTACTCGTGCGGGGCCACATCCAAGCGTCGGGTGGGCCCGAGCTCGCTGCCGAACTCGAGCGCACCGGGTACGCCGGATTCTCGGAAGAAGACATAGGGGATGAGTCGCCCAAAGCGGCTTACACCGACCCCTTTGCCGATCCGTTCTGACGTATCTTCACTACGTGCGGTCCCGGCGGTACCTCGCAGCCACGATCATTGTCGTGCTCGTCACGGCGGTCATCGCCGCGGCTTGGCCCAGGAGCGCGGCCAACGTCGCGGCCGCCGCACCGCCCACGACGACCACCAGCACGTCATCGACGACGACGACGACCAAGCCGAAGCCGGCGCATCCGTTCGAAGCGGCCGACGCCATCGTGCCGGAGGTTCTCCTCTTTCACGCGCCGGGCGCGACCGAGCCGGTGGACTCGATGCCGAACCCGACGATCGAGCACGTTCCCCTGGCCTTCCTCGTGAAGGCGCATGGACCCACGGGCTGGTTGGAAGTGCAGATCTCGCGCCGTCCGAACGAAGCCACGTCGTGGATTCACGCCAGCGATGTGCAACTGCGTGGGGTCGACAACCGCATCGTGATCCAGCGCGAGGCTCGCCAGCTCACCGTGTACCGGGGGTTGACCAGCGAGAAGCTCTTCGAAGCGCCGGTCGCCACCGGGAAGCCGGCGACGCCGACGCCCTTGGGCGATTTCTTCGTCGACATCGTCGTGAAGGTCAACCGGCCGTCAGGGGCCTACGGGCCCTACCAGCTGAGCGTGGCCGGCTTCAGCGATGTGTTGCACAGCTTCGGTGGCGGCCCAGGGCAGATCGCCATCCACGGCACAAACCATCCGGAGCTCATCGGAGAGTTCGCCAGCAATGGCTGCGTCCGCATGCACAACGACGACGTGACCGCGCTCTCTGACCTGGCACCTGTTGGTACGCCCGTCGAGATCGTGGCGTAATCTGCGCGTCGTGGCTGACTCAGCGCCCGAGGGCTGGACCGTCGTCGACGGCAAGCTGCATCGCGAGATCCAGTTTCACAACTTCGTAGAGGCATTCGGGTTCATGTCGATGGTCGCGCTGCTGGCCGAGAAGGCCGACCACCATCCCGACTGGTCGAACTCCTACAACAAGGTCGTGATCGATCTCATGTCGCACGACAAGGCCGGAATCACCGACCGAGATCACGAGATGGCCAAGGCCATCAACAACGCCCTGGGTGAGACCGCCGTGGTGCCGCTGCCCTAAATACGCGTACTCGAGAGTCACAAGTCGGGGATGCCGAGTTCGAGGTTGGCCTCTTCGAGGCCGCCGTCGATCTCCATGACCTTGCCGGTGACGAACGACGCCGCGGGGGAGGCGAGGTAGAGCGCGGCGAGCGCGATGTCGTCGGGCTCACCGAGGCGCTTGAGCGGGGTGCCTTGGATCATCTGCTCTCGCAGCTCGTCGCTCTCGAGCACGATTTCGAGCGCGGACGTCGCGATCGACCCAACGGCGATGGCATTGACCCGTACCTTGGGTGCGAGGTCGGCGGCCATCAACCGGGTCATGTGCATCATCGCGGCCTTGGCCGTGCCGTACGCGAGCATCCCGCGATCGCGCAGGCGGCCGATGGCGGAGCCGATGTTGACGATCGAACCCGTGCCCGCTTCGAGCATGTGCGGCGCGGCGGCCTTCGACAGCACGAACGCCGACGTGACGTTGAAATGGAACGCCCGCTCGAGGTAGCCGGCTGTCGTGTCGAGCATCGGCCGCGGCATCGTGCCGCCGGCGTTGTTGATCACGATGTCGACCCGGCCGAAGGTCTCGAGACAACGATCGACCAGCGAGGAGACGGAGTCATTGTCGGTGACGTCCATGGGCGCAACCACCGCCCGACGTCCCAGTCCGTCGATCTCCTTCGCGACCGCCTCGAGCTGCTCGACTGTGCGCGACGCGAGTACGACGTCCGCACCCGCCTCCGCCAAGGCCAGCGCGCAGGCAGCACCGATTCCGCGACCGGCTCCAGTGACGATCGCCGCGCGGCCATCGACTCTGAATCGGTCGAGCACCGTCACGAGGTGGTTGCGGCTTCGTCGAGCCCTTGCGTGAGCGTGATCCACGACAGCGTGGCGCACTTGATTCGCACCGGGAATTTCACGACGCCGCGCAGCGCTTCGAGGTCACCGAGGTTGATGTCAGGGTCGACCTCGTCGGCCTCGGTGTCAGCCCCGTCGAGCGATGATTCGTGGATCGACATCATGGCCTTGAACGCCCGCGTAAGGCCCCGGACCTCGTCGATCGTCTTGCCCTTCACGACCGCGGACATCATCGAGGCCGACGACTGGCTGATCGAGCAGCCCTGTCCGTCGATGCGAACATCGGCGACCGTGTCGCCCTCGACATCGATGTAGATCACGATCTCGTCGCCGCACAGCGGGTTGAAGCCCTCGACCTTGTGCGCGGGCGGTACCGGCAACTCGCCGCGGTTCCGGGGGTTGCGGTAATGGTCGAGGATGATTTCGCGGTAGAGGTCTTCGAGTCCGGGCATGTCGATCAGCCGAAGAAGGTAGCCGTGTATTCGAGGCCATTGGCCAAGCAGTCGATATCGGACTCGTCGTTGTAGATGTACAGCGAGGCCCGCGCGGTGGCGCCCACTCCGAGGCGCCGCATCAGGGGCTTGGCGCAGTGGTGGGCGGCCCGCACACAAATGCCCTCGGTGTCGAGGATCTGGGAGATGTCGTGGGGATGCACATCGCGGAAGGCGATCGAGAGGACGCCGCCCCGGTCACAGGGATTCGTGGGGCCGTGGATCGTGATGTCATCGCCGAATCGCTCCTTCAAGGTGCGTAGTGCGTACGTCGTGAGCTCGATCTCGTGCTCGCGCACGTTGTCCATGCCGATCGCGGTCAGGTAGTCGACGGCGGCGCCCAGCCCGATCACTTCGACGATCGGGGGCGTCCCTGCCTCGAACTTCCAGGGAATCTCCTTGGGCGTCCAGCCATCCAGCCGGACGTCGAGGATCATCTCGCCGCCGCCCATGAACGGCGGCATCTCGTTGAGCAACTCCTCGCGCGCCCAGAGCACACCGACGCCCGTCGGACCGCACATCTTGTGGCCGGTGAACCCGTAGAAGTCGCAACCCATTTCTTGGACATCCGTCGGCATGTGCGGCGTGTATTGCGCGCCGTCGACCAAGCACAGCGCGCCGGCGGCGTGCGCGGCGTCGGCCA
>JBEEGD010000218.1:0-4913 GCA_041166685.1 Acidimicrobiaceae bacterium
AGGCAGACATCGGCGTGACGCTCAACGGCTTCACGCTCGACCTCTCGCTCGATGTGCCGAACGGTCGCACCGTCGCTGTGGTCGGACCGAACGGTTCAGGAAAGACCACGCTCTTGCGCACGCTCGCCGGGCTCACGCCGCTGACGTCGGGGCGCTTGACGCTGGACGGTCGCGTCCTGGACGATCCGGCCGCCGACGTGTACGAGCCGCCCGAAGCTCGGCCTGTCGGCATGGTCTTCCACGATCACGCGCTGTTCCCCCACCTCTCGGCCGTTGACAATGTTGCCTTCGGCGCTCGGGCGCGTGGGCGCAGCCGCGCAGACTCGCGCGCGCACGCGTTCTCATGGCTTGATCGAGTCGGACTGTCTGACCGCGCGCACACGTATCCAGCAGAGTTGTCCGGCGGTCAGGCCCAACGGGTTGCATTGGCCCGAGCGCTCGCCACCGATCCCGGTTTGCTCCTACTCGACGAGCCCTTGGCGGCGCTCGACGCGACCACCAGGATCGAGGTACGCCGCGACATCCGACGACATCTCTCCACCTTCGATGGTGTGCGCATCGTCGTCACGCATGATCCGATCGACGCCGCCGTACTCGGCGATGAGATTCTCGTGCTCGACCACGGTCGGGTGGCGCAAAGAGGCACGCCGGACGACATCGCCGCGCGCCCACGCACACCCTGGGTCGCCAACCTCGTTGGCACCAACTTCTACCGAGGCGCGCAAAAAGACGGACAACTGCAGATCGAGGGAGGCGGCTCGCTCACCGCGGCAACCGCCGTCGACGACGGTCCGGCCTTCGCCGTCGTGCACCCCCGAGTGGTTGCACTGCATCGAGCCAAACCCGATGGGACGCCACGCAACGTGTGGCATGGGCACGCCAGTGCGATCGAACGAGTTGGCGACCGCGTCCGCGTACAAATGCGTGGGAACCCCGACATCGTCGTCGAGATCACCGCAGCGGCGGCCACCGAGCTCGCGGTCGTCGAGGGTGTCCCGCTCTGGATCGCGGTGAAGGCAACCGAGGTGGACGTGTATTCCGCCTGACCATCACCCACCTGTCGTCAGGCACGCGAAAGACTTGACCGCGCCATGAGGGGGTAAGTGGTGCCGCAATGACGACGACCGTGGTACTCGGCGCAGGTGGAACGGTTGGCCTCGCCTATCACTCTGGGGTACTGAAGGCATTGCGGGAGGTCGCGGGAATCGAAGCCGCTGATGCCGACCTCTTGATCGGCACCAGCGCGGGATCGGCTGCATCGGCATATCTCCGCTCTGGTTACACGAGCGACGACCTCTGGCAGATGGCACTCGGCACACACGAGACGCTCATCGGCCTCACTGACAACGAAATCGAAGAACGACGGCGCGCGCTGTTCACCCGCAACTGGGCATCGCCCGCCGAGCTGATGCGTCTCGGTATCGGCACCTCGTACGCGTTGCTGCGCATGGCCGGATTCGCGCCTGCGCTTCCTCTGCCGCACTCGGTGAAACACCGGTTCCCGGCGGGTCTGTTCACGATGGCGTCGGCCGAATCCGATCTCGGCGAACAGCTCGTGACCAACTGGCCGGACAAGCCAATGTGGTTGTGCGCGTACGACCTCGTACGACGCGAGCGCGTGGTGCTCGGCAACGGCAGCACTACGACGTTGAACGTGCCCCGCGCGGTACTGGCGTCGTGTGCGATTCCCGGCATGTACCGCCCGATACGAGACGGTCGCCGCGTCCTCGTCGACGGTGGCGTCGCCTCGACGACCAACCTCGATCTCGTCGTATCGCGCGAACCCGGTCTCGTGATCGCTGTCGCGCCAATGGCGTATGAGACCGGTGAAGCACAACGGGCGGCCGATCAGCTGACCCGGCGGCGCGCGGCCAAGGCGTTGGCCCGCGAGACGCGCCTCGCACGCGAGGCCGGCAACGAACTCGTGATCATCCGCCCGTGCCGGCGGGAAGTGCGGGCCCACGGTCGCAACTTCATGCGGCTCGACACGAGCGAGGCTGTGGCTCGCTTGGCCTACGAGTGCGCCGCGCCAACCCTCGAGAAACGGTTCACCGCTACGGCCGCATGAGCTCGCCGGGCCCGGCCAACCCGATCGTTCGCCGGGCAATCCGCCGGGAGGGTCTCACAGCGGGCTCACAGCGGGTGCACAGCGCCGGAGAAGCCAACCGTGCGACGGTGGTGTCCCAGGAGGCACCACCCATGAGTTCGACCCCCACCCGCCCGCAGGTCTTGGTCGTCGACGACGAAGCTTCGATCGTCGACGCCGTGGCGACGGCGTTGCGCTACGAAGGCTTCGACGTCCGCGAGGCCGCCACTGGGCGCGCCGCCCTCGCCGCGGCCCAGGAAGACCCACCCGATCTCGTCGTGCTCGACGTGATGCTGCCCGACCTCGACGGCCTCGAGGTCACTCGGCGATTGCGGGCCGACGGCATTCGAGTCCCGGTCTTGTTCCTGACGGCGCGCGACAGCGTGGAAGACAAGGTCGCCGGGCTCACCGTGGGCGGCGACGACTACGTGACCAAGCCGTTCTCACTCGCAGAGATCGTGGCCCGAACCCACGCCATCCTCCGCCGAACTCACGTTGAGGCCAACGGCGACGGCCAACTCCGCTTCGCGGATGTCGCGTTGGATCAGGACACCCACGAAGTGTGGCGCGCGGGCAACTCCGTCCGCTTGACGGCGACCGAGTTCAACCTGCTGCGCTTCTTCTTGCTCAACCCGCGACGGGTGCTCTCGAAGAGTCAGATCCTCGATCACGTGTGGCACTACGACTTCGGAGGCGACCCCAACGTGGTCGAGACCTATGTGAGCTACTTGCGCAAGAAGCTCGATCAGCACGGACCGCCCATGATCCAGACGATCCGGTTGGTGGGTTACTCGCTGCGCGAGCCCGAAGCGTAAAGACGGAACCGTGTCGTTGCGGGGTCGGTTGCTGTTCGCGGTTGGCGCCGTCGCGCTCATCGCGCTGTTGACGGCCGACGTCGCGACGTACTCGTCCCTCAAGAACTTTCTGTACGACCGCGTGGATCAATCCCTGGACAGCGCGCACCAACCTCTGGAACAAGGTCTCGATGGCGGTAGCCGCGGAGACCATGGGGGCGGGCCGGATGCCGGTCAGTTCGCGCCGGGGACATTCGTTCAAGTCCGCTCCGGAAGCGACGTGGTTTCCTACGTCACTCCTGCGCGCTTCCGAGGCGGTGCGCAGTACACCCCGAAGGTGCCTGACCACATCAGCCTCCCGACATCGACCGGCAAGACCGACGACGTCCACACGTACCTCACCGTCGACTCGGTCGAAAGCGGCGGACCTGAGTTCCGAGTGCGCGTGTCCGCGTTGACATCAGGCGGGCAGCTGTTGATCGCGGTCCCGCTCGACGACACCGCGGCCACGCTGCAGCGCTTGCTCGGCATCGAGGTGGCCGTCACTGCGGCTGCGTTGGTCGCCGCCACGGCGCTCGGTTGGTGGCTGGTGCGAGTTGGCCTCCATCCTCTGGCGGAGGTCGAGGCCACCGCCGATGCCATCGCGGAGGGCGATCTCGACCGGCGTGTACCGGGCGACGACGCCAAGACAGAAGTCGGACGCCTCGCGCTCGCGTTCAACACGATGGTCGGCCGAATCCAGGAGGCGTTTACGGCTCGCGACGCCACTGAGGCGCGCCTACGGCAGTTCGTCGCCGACGCGTCTCACGAGCTGCGAACACCTGTGGCCGCCGTATCCGCCTACGCCGAGTTGTTCGAGCGCGGCGCGAACGTTCGACCAGACGACCTCGGACGGGTGATGACCGGGATACGCGCCGAAACCGCGCGCATGGGTGAGCTCGTGGAGGATCTGTTGCTGCTCGCTCGACTCGACGAAGGCCGTCCACTCGACCGAGGGGCCGTCGAGCTCGTGACGATTGCCGCCCAGGCCATCGACGCGTCGCGTGCCGTCGGCCCCGACTGGTCCATGCAGCTCGAAGCCGCGCATCCGGTCGAGGTCATGGGCGACGCGACTCGCCTGCGTCAGGTGTTCGACAACCTGTTGGGCAATGTCCGATCACACACGCCGCCGGGTACCGAGACCGAGGTCCGAGTGTCCGAGGACGGCGCCGAGGTCGTGATCGAGGTCGCCGACAACGGCCCGGGGTTGGACGACGAACAGGCCGGCCGGGTGTTCGAGCGCTTCTACCGGGTGGACAGTTCGCGCTCGCGGGAGTACGGCGGCGCCGGCCTCGGGCTCGCGATCGTGGCCGCCATCGTCGGCGCCCACGGCGGCACCGTCGGCGTCTCGCCGAGCTTCGAACATCCCGGCGCGGTGTTCACCGTGCGCCTCCCGCTGACCCTTTGAGCAGGAAGTCGGACAGACTCCGTCGAACGGTCAAGTAGGGTAAATCTGACGGTGCATCAGGTTTTCGGGGGTCGCTGGTGCGGAGAGATGTTTTCGCCAATCGGGGGGGATTTCGATCCCTGACGCGTCGGCAAATTGCCGCGCTCGGAGTCGCGCTGGCCTTGCTCGCCGCGTGTGGGTCGCGGGCCACCGACGCCCAAAAGATCGAGGCGTTGGGCGCCGGTGGAGGCACCGGCGCGACCGGCAACCGCGCCGTCGGCGCGGCGGGGACGGGGACTGGGACGGGGACGGGAACTGCCGCAGGCGGCACGAGCGGCGGCACGAGCGGGGTCGCCGGCACGGACGCCGCGGGTCCGAGTGGGGTCGCCGGCGGCGACACCGGCGCCAACGCCGCCCCCGCCGGCGGCAACGGTGGCGCGACCGACATCGGCGTCACCGGGGATTCCATCACCACCGCGAGCATCTCGATCCGCACCGGGCCCGTGCCCGGGTTGTTCGACGGTGCACCGAATGGCGTCGACGCCTTCTACGCCTACCAGAACAGTCTCGGCGGTGTGTTCGGGCGCCAACTCAAGCAAGTCGCGCA
>JBEEGD010000219.1:0-17543 GCA_041166685.1 Acidimicrobiaceae bacterium
GCTTGTGCGTCACACCCGATGGGTATGGTGGGGGCATCCACCAGCCACCTCGGGCAAAAGACTCAAACTTGGGCCTTGATGTGACGATGAACACGGAAGAGGAGGCCAGCTCCCGGAGTTGGGGACAACGATGACCGATACGCGAGAACTCGATGTGATCACCGAAGCACTAGCGATCATCGACCGTGGTCTGGGCGAAATGCTCCATCGGGAGCTCGTTTCGACTGATGAGGTCGCCGATCTTCTCCTCGACGTACGCACTCGTCTGACCACGCAAGACGAGCCGGCAGCGAACTAGTAGTTCGTCTCGAGCCCGAGCCCTCAGCCAGCGCTGAGCAGCTGGGCGTAGGCATCCTCCAGGCACTGGCGCAGCAACTCGGGGTCGTCGATCGCGGCCACATCGATGTTCACGCCCATGTCGAGGGACCCGCCCGACGACAGCACGGTCAGGTTGAAGGCCGTTCCGCCCGTAGGGCCCATCGGATAGTTGGCGAGGATCTTGGCCCCGGCGATGTAGAGATCGAATGGGGCGCCCCGCACGTTCGACGTCGCGAAGTCGACGGTCTCGACTTGTTGGCGGGCAATGCGCACGAGCATCGACGTCGGCAACACGTTGATCACACCAGCGAGAGCTTCTGCGAACTCCAATGCCCGTTCATGTTTGGTTGCGGTGAGCCGGTCGCGAATCGCAGTGAACTGTTCGATCGCTCCGTTGCCGTCCACCGGCACCGTGAGGCGTGCTGGAGTGAATGCGTTTCCGCCCATCGAACGGTCCGAGCGAGTCGACACGGGCATCGTGATGCGCAGCTCCGCGACGTCGGCGCCCTTGGCTCGGTGGTACGCGCCGGCAGCGGCGGCCGCGCCGGCGACGAAGAGGTCGTTGACGCTGCCACCGAGGGCTTTTGCGGCTCGTTTGGTGTCGTCCAGCGGCATGCGGAGCACTTCGAACCGGCGGCGCAGCGAGCGTTCGGTCCAAAGCGGCGAACGCGAGTGATCTGTGACGGTCGCTTGACGTGCCAGTGACTGCACGGCCGCCACGACTTCGACACCGAGTGCGGGAACCTTGTCGGGGTGGCGGGCCAGGTCGGCCACGTTGGTGACGACGCGGCGAGCGATGCCGAGCTGACGACGCAGGTTGTGCGCGGCGGTCTCGACCACCGTGTTCACCAGACCCGTGGGCTCCGCGAGCTCTGCCGCAGATTCGGGCTCAGGTTCGGGTCGCTCTTGGTCGTCGCGGCTGAAGTCGATGAACTCGGCCGACATGCGAACGCCGCCTTCGCCGTCGGTGACCGTGTGGTGGATCTTCTGGAACAACGCGGCGCGCCCGCCGTCGAGCCCATCGATGATCGTGAACTCCCACAGCGGACGGGTGCGCTCGAGCGGTGTGGACGCCAGCACGGCGGCCAGGTCGAACAGCGTTCGTTCGCTCGCGGGCTCCGGCAACGCGATGTGGCGAATGTGGTAATCGAGGTCGAACTCCGTGTCGTCCGCCCATTCAGGCGGAGCCAGCCGGCCGAACGCGGGCACGACGCGCTGCCGAAGGCGGGGAACGACGTTCACGGCGTGCGCCATGCGTGCGCGCAGACGATCGTGGTCGGGAGGCTGGTCGAGGATCGTGACGTTGGCGAAGGTCGACGCCAGCGCGGGGTCCTTCTCCAGATTCCACATGAGCGCTTCGGTGTCGCTCATGCGCCTGTCGCCGCGGACGGGTCGAATCGTCTGGTCGGCCATGGCACGAGGCTAGAGGCCGATCATCGGTCAGCGAAACGCGTCGACGACCGCGGCCCGCCACGCCGTGAGTGCCGGGTACATCTCGGCACTCGAGTGTCCGAGGCGGACTGCCAGCAGATCGAGTCCCGGGCTGATCAAGATCGACTGACCTTCGTAGCCGCTGGCGCGGAATGAGCCCATGTCGTCGCCGACCACCCACCAGTGCGCGCCGTAGCCATAACCCTCGGGATCGACCGATCGTTGGCGGCGCCCGTGGTCGACCCATCCTTCGGGCAACAGGCGGCGTGAATCCCACGTGCCGTCGCGGAGATACAGCATCCCGAAGCGGGCAAAGTCTCGGGCCGTCGCATAGACGTACGACGAGGCGATGAAGGTTCCGGCGGCATCGATGCGCGGGTCGGCCGATGTCATGCCGATGGGATCGAGGACGCGAGCGCGGAGCACTTCAACAAGGGCTGGGCCACCACCGACAGCGCGACCTGCGATCGCCGAGATGACGTTCGAGGTCCCCGACGAGTAGTTGAAATGCGTATCGGGCTCATGCTGCAGTGGCCGACCTTCCGCATAGGCGGCGACATCGTCCTTGCCGGCGCCGAAAAGCATCTCGATCACATCGGACACGCCGGCGTCGACGTAGTCCTCCGCAAAGGTGAGGCCGTCGCGCATCGCGAGGAGGTGCTCGAGCATGATCGCTGCCCGTGGATCGTCGGGATCCTCGCTCCAACTCGGCACGTCGGCAGGTGCATCGAGGTCGAGCTTGCCGTCACCGACGAGAACGCCAACTGCGGAGTGCAACATCGATTTGGCCATCGACCACGACAGCAGCTGGGTGGTCGGCCCGACGGGTTCGGCGGGTCCGTCGAAATGCGGGATCTCGCCGCCGTAGCGCTCGACCAGCAACCGCCCGCCCTGAATGACGAGCACCGCATACGTCGTGCCGTAGCGGTCGGTGTCGACGATCAGGTCGTCGACGAGCTTGTCCACCATCGGGGACGCTTCGTCCGTCGGCCAACCGTCGGGATCGGGAGTCGGCCACGGTACGTCCTGGGGCTGCAGTGGCAGCGGCACGAGCGCACTCACGGCGTCATCATTGCGCGAACCCTCGAGGATGAAGGGGTTAGCGCTTGATGCCGGTGTGCTTGAACTCGTTGAGGTTCGGCCAGCCGTTGAGCAGCTCGACGACGTGCTCGATCGAGGTCTTCGAGGACTCGGCGTCGGCCGAAGTCTGCGAACGATCCATCAGACGTACGAACACGGCCTCGTCTCCGGAGATGAACGTCGGCACACCCCACACGCGGTGATGCTCGACCGCGGACTCATGCTCCGTGCGGACTTGCTTCAACGCGGTGCCGTCTTCGATCGCACCGAAGACCTCGTCGGCGTCGATGCCGTGTCGAACGAGTACATCGCGCACCACGTCGACGTCGTTCAATTTCAACCCGAGATCATGACGAGCTGCGAAGAGATCGCGGTGCACTGCGTAGAACTTCTCGGCGAAACGGTCACGAACCACAACGCCCGCCTGGAGCGCGACGATTCCGGTGTCCTTGGACGGGTCGTCCCACACGTCGGTGTCGCCCTCCTCGACGTGTACCTGGCCGAGGGAGAACGGCACGAAGCGCACGTCCCAGTCGGCGCCGGCCTCCAACGCGGTGAGGATGTGTTCGTGGGCATTGCGGGCGAAGGGACAGCGATAATCCCAGGTCACGGCGAACGACAGGCTCATGGGGCTGCCAACGCTCGCCGGGTGCCGGATCATTCCGGTTTGGGCCATACCTTTCTGGCAATTGTCCCGAGCACGATCCCCGTGGCCGCGCCGGCGACCACATCAGAGGCGTGATGGATCTTCACGTACGTGCGGCTCGATGCAACGAAGGCCGCGGCCGCGTAGTACAGCGGCCACAACGGATCGTCCTCGGCGAGCAATGTCGCTGCGGTGAACGCCGCGCTGGCGTGTCCGCTCGGAAAGCTGCTGCTGCGAGGACGGCGCAACCTGTGTGGTCGCTTCACGAGCGGATCCCACACTGGCCGCCGGCGACGAAAGAACGACTTCACGACACCGTTGATCAGCACCGACTCGGCGGCCAGCACCACGGACAACCGGATGGCCTCATCTGCTCGACGATCGGACGTCAGCCCGCGAGCCGCTCCGACGAGGTGCCAGATGAGCGAGAAGTCTCCGAGCTCCGACGCCGCATAGAACGCCCGGTCGGCGACCTTGTGGCCGCGCAACCGATCGAAGGCAGTGTCGATGCGCTCGTCGAACTCGCGAACGCGGGAGGTGAGGTCAGTGAGCGACGGCGGCAGGGGCAAGGGGTTCGAGAGTAGCGGCGGACCGAATGGAGGCCGCTACCCGTGCACCCTCGGCGATGTCGCCGTCGAACGCTGGGCAGTACACCCGGAAGGCGCAGTAGTCACACAGCTTTGATGGCTTGGGCCGGAAGTCGTCGCGTGCGCACGCCCTCTCGATGGCCGACCAGATGGCGCCGACCTTGCGCTCGATGCCCCTGCTCGATTGCTCTGACGGTCTCGTACTGATCTCGATCGGATCCGCGAGATAAAGCAGCTTCACGCGAGCAGGACGGCGACCGAAGTTGCGTTCGCACAGCAGTGAGTAGAACTGCACGCCGTCGAGCCGCCCGTTCTCGAAGCGCTCGGACGGCGCTCGCCCGGTCTTGTAGTCGACGACAACGAGCTCGCCGTTCTCATCGAGCTCGAGCCGGTCGATGATGCCGCGCACGCGCACACCGCCGATTTCGGCGTCGAGCATGGTCTCGATGCCGATGGGACGGATGGCGGTGGGGTCTTCGAGCAGGAAGTACTGACGGACGAGCCGCTCGGCATCGTCGAGGAAAGCGGCCTCATCGTCGGGACCGAGGTGGAGGTCGAGGAAGTCGGGCTCGGTGCGAAGCACGACGAACGCGGCATCGAGGCAGGTGAGCGCGGCGGCCAGCGTGCGCTCGGCGGGCTCGAGCAAGAACAGACGCTCGAGGGCGGAGTGCACCAGTGTGCCCTTCGTGGCCCACGGTGACGGGGGCTCGGGGAGCCCGTCGATGGTGGCGAACCGGAACGCGAGCGCGCAGTCGGTGAAGGCGGCGACCTTCGACGGCGACAGCGTGCGAGGCGGCTCCAACGGCATGCCCCGATTGTGGCCGAGGGGTGTGACAGTGAGAGGGATACGGTGCCGGCATCGATGCCGAGACGGACGTCCGAGCCGCAAATGCTGCCTTCTACGAGGCCTTCGAGGCACGTGATCTCGATGCGATGTCGGAAGTCTGGGAGCACTCCGACCGGGTCGTGTGCACACACCCGGGTTGGCAGGCCCTCCGGGGCTGGGGCGCGGTGTCGGGCTCGTGGTTCGCACTGTTCCGTGCCGACAACCCGATGCAGTTCATCCTCACGAATGAGTCGGTCAGCGTCGAGGGCGACGTCGGCTGGGTCAACGTCGACGAGAACCTCATCGGCGATCGCATCGGCGGCACGATCGCGGCCGTGAACATGTTCGTCTTCGACGGAGAGCGCTGGCGCATGGTGGTGCACCACGGCTCGCCCGTGGCGTCGACGCCGACCTGACTACTTGAGCTCATCGGCGCGGCGCTGCGACTCCTCCTCGGCCCAAGAGAACACGCCCTTGGCCATCAGCGATGGCTCAGCCTTCGCTCGCAGCCGGAACACCTCCGCACGGGCACGATGCGTGGAGGCCGAATCGGGAGCTGCCAAGGCGGCGTACTCCGCGAGATGCCCGGCGAGGCGCAGATCCTCGTCGGTGCCTGAGCTGGCGAGCTCGATGGCGCGCCGGGCGAGCACGTCTGCCCCTCCCGCCATCGTTGCAACCTCCGACGCCAAGGCACTCGCGCGCGCCGGCTTGAGCTCGGCCGGATTGCCGTCGTACCAACCGCCGTACAGGCGCCACAGGTTGCGGACGATGAACTCGGGATCGTCGTAGATCGGACGGAGGTATGGCTTGCCGATCAACTCGGCCGGCGGATGGACCGCGTGAATGATGTCGTTGAGTCTCGCGCCCTCGTTCATCAATGCGAGCGTCTGCGTCGCGAGCGACTCGAGCATCGTCGCCGTGTCGATCAACACCATGCGGACGTTGGCGGCCCCGGCGATCGGAAGCCCGTGTCCAGGGAGCAGCACCTCGGGTTCGAGCGCGGCCATCGTGCGCAATGCCTCGGCCCAGTCCTCGGCGTACCGCTGCACCTTCTGCGGATTGCCCGCGTTCGGCGTGCACCAAATGATGAGGTCGCCCGTGCAGAGCGTGCGCCGCTCGGGCACCCATACCCACGTGTGGTCGTCGGTCTCGCCGCGGGCGTGATGCAGCTCAACCGCCACGCCACCGAGGTCGAGGTCGAGACGATCGCTGTAGGTCACGTCGGGCCGTCGATAGTCGAGTGGCCACTGCAGCCCCGGAATTCGAAACTGTCGCTGGTTGATGACCGCGTTGTACCCCGCGGTCTTTCGGTACCGATCGAAGCGAGGATCGACGCCGTCGTGCCCGATGACGCGCATCGGTCCTTCCTCTTCGAACGCGGCCGTGCCGAAGACGTGGTCGATGTGCCCGTGGGTGTATACGGCGGTGGTGGCGCGCTCGGCTGACCACGACCGCACCGCCCCATGGATCGCCGGCGCGGAGAAGATGCTGCCGGTATCGACGAGGCAGAGGCCCTCAGGCGTGGCAATGACCGACACGTTGGCGAACGAATCCACGAAGGCCACGCCATCGCCCACTTCTTCCAGCTGATTGCTGGGCCGCATCGGGTGGTGATCGGTGATTTCCTCCTCACCACGGAGAATCCGGCCAGACAGCGCGAGCAGACTCATTTCGCTCATGCCGGGCAGCGTACGCTGACGCTCTTGGAAGCAATCGATGGTCGCACGGCCCGAGCTTTACGTACGCGTGAGGCCATCGTCGATGCCTCGATCGCGCTGGTCGACGAGGGCGATCTGCGCCCGACGGCGCCGCGGATCGCCGAACGCGCCAAGGTGTCGGTGCGCTCCGTCTTCCAGCACTTCGACGACCTGGAGGGCCTCTACGCCGCGGTCGGTGACCGTCTCGTAGAGCGCCTGTCGCACATGCGCATGACCGTCGACATTGAGATGTCGATCGCAGAGCGGATCGCAGAGGTGGTGCGGCAGCGCGCGAACCTGCTCGAGGCGATCACGCCCGTGCGTCGGGCGGCGGCGGTGCACGCACCGTTCTCACACGAGGTGCGCTCGCGGGTGCAGGCCGGCCACGACTTTCTGCGGAGCGAGATCGAGCGGTCGTTCAACTCCGAGTTGGCCACGTGTAGCAGAGCCAACCGCACCACGACGCTCGACGCGCTCGACACCGTGCTGTCGTGGTCGAGCTGGGACAACCTGCGCACCCTCAACTCGCGCAGCGAAGACGAGGCCCGTGAGGTGCTGGTCTGCATGGTGAACGCGATTCTGCGACGCACCGCAGAGGAGCCGAGCCGATAGGCGAACTTTCCGCGCAAGTCAGTAGGGTCGCGAACGATGGACGACCGAGATCCGTTCCCCCGGCGCACGGCCACGCCGGCTCGGATGGTGCCATGGGTCGGCGAACTGCTCTTCACGCTGCCGGGGCTGGTGCGCTCGTACGGACCGGGTGCCCCGCTCGACCCCCGCACGCGCGAGCAGATCATCCTCGCGGTCATCGAGGTCAATGGGTGCCGGTACTGCGCGTGGATCCACGGCTCGTGGCAGGAGTTCCTTGGCGAGGGCTCGCATGCCGATGCCGAGCAGGCGTTGCTCGCGTACGCCCGCTCGTGTGCGGAGGCGGGACGACCGTTGCCGGCAGACGAGCTCTCCGCGGTCCTGCCACCGGACGCGGTACGCGCGGTGCGAGCAACCGTCGCCCAGATCGAGGTGTCGAACCTCGTGGGCAACACGGTCGATGGACTTCTGGCGCGACTCGCACGGAAGCGTCCGCTGGCGCCGCTCGCGTTCGCGCGGGAGGCGTTCACGGTTGCCGCGGTGGTGCCGATCGCGGTTCCGTTGCTCGCCACCGCCGGAGCCATGCGGTTCGCAGCGCGTGTCGCGCCCCCGATGCCCGAGGTCGAGATGCCGTCTCCCGGTGAGGCCAACCTCCTCGTGCATCTGTTGGCCGCGGCCGCGCCGACCTATCTCTCCAACGCCGTCGTCCGCCTCGCCTTGCTCGGCCTCCCGCGACCCGTGGCAGTCGGGATCCGCGCCGGCCGAACGGCTGCCACCGTGCGCATCGGCCGCGGCCAGCTCGTGGTCGAGAACGGGATCAGCCGAGACACCGTCGTGGTCGTCGAAGGGGAAGTGGAGCCGCTGCTTCAGCTGGCCACCGGATCCATCGTGCGCGAGTTGAGCAGCGTCCGCATTCGGCCGAGCTAGTGGAAAGCGAGCTCGTCGCGATCGTCGGCGCCGAGCATGTTCTTGCGGATCGAGATGGCATCGATCCCTATCTCCGCGACATAACGGAGCACCCGCGCGGCCACGCCGATCTCGCGGTCCGCCCTGGGTCACGCGCGGAGGTGGTCGCTGTGGTCCAGTTGGCGGCGGCGTCGGGTACGTCGATCACGCCGATCGTCGCGGGCTACAACGTCGCGGGCATCGCCATTCCGCGAGACGGCGGCATCGTGCTCGATCTCACTCGGCTGCAAGGTATTGAGGTCGACCGCGACGCGATGGTGGTGGTCGTCGAACCCGGCGTGACGTTCGAGCTACTGAAGACGCGGCTTGATCGAGAATGCCCGGAGCTCGTCTACACGTATCCGTTCGCGCCACCGTTCACCTCGGTGATGGCCAACGCGCTGCTCGACGGACTCAACAACCTCTCACTACCGCACGGCGCGATGGGGAAATGGATCACCGGGGTCGAAGCCGTGCTCGCGGACGGTTCCGTCATACGCACTGGCTCCGGAGCGGTCGTCGACTCATGGTTCTCCCGGGCGCCGCTGCCCGACCTCACTGGTCTGTTCGTGTCGACGCAGGGCACGACCGGCATCGTGTTGCGCGCCGGCCTCCAACTGGTGCCTCGCCCACCGCACCGCCGACGATGGTTCGCGTTCGCATGGTCGATCGCCGATGCCTACGCGGCGATGCGCTCGCTCGCACGCACGGGTTCCTTCGACGATGTGGGACTCATGACGTGGCCGGCGGCCAAGCTGCTGTTCGGCGCGACCGACGGACTTCTCCGAGCGGACGATGAGCCGCTGGCCTTTCTGTTCATCGACATCACCGGAGCGTCGCAGGGCGAACTCGACGCCCGCGTGGCCCTCGGCCGTGAACTCCTCGAGGACGCATCGATCGACAGCGTCTTCGAGGTCGAGCAACTGGTGAAGATGCTGCCCGGCATGGCCAAACTGGCCGAGCTGCCGACGACGCTCGACTTCCTGCTCGACTACCCCGGCGGCGGCCTGTCGTGGGTGGGGTCGTACGGGCCGGGACGCTCGTGGGTGGCCGGCGCCACCGCGGGGATGGAGATTCTCGAGGATCATGGCTTCCCGCCATTCCTCGTCGCCCGCCCCATGGACGGCGGTCGGTACTACGTGCTCCGTTTCGTCGCGTGCTTCGATCGGGCTGATGCGTCGGACGTCGAGCGCACGGCGAAGTGCATGGGTGCGCTTGCGGACTGCGTGCTCGATCACGGCTATGTGCCGTACAAGGCGTCGGCACCGGCCGCGGAGCGCATCGTCGACCGCGCCGCGCCCGGCTTCGCCGCATTGCTCACGCGCGTACGCGATGCGCTGGACCCCGACCGTCGACTGAACCCCGGACGATGGCCGGGCACGTAGACCCCTCACCGCGCGCGCTGTTCGAACGCCTTCCGCGTTTGCTCGACCTCGTTCCTTGGGTCGAGCTTGCTGACGGACTCCCGACGCCCGTCGACCAGATCGACGATGGGCTGTACGTGCAACGTGACGACGTCACCGACTCGCGGTATGGCGGCAACAAGGTGCGCAAGCTCGAGTTCGTACTTCCCATCGCGCAACGTCGGGGTGGGCCGGTGCTCACGGCGGGCGCAGTCGGTTCTCATCACGTGTACGCAACCGCGGTGCACGCGGCGCGGCTCGGACTTGAAGTGGAAGCGGTGCGCTATCCGCAACCGGCCACCGAGCACGTTCACGCGGTGGATGACGCGTTGCGGGCGCTGCCGAATGTGCGGCACACGATGGTGCCGCATCGCTACGCGATGCCGTTCGTGTTGGCAGCGCGTCGCGTGGCCATCGAACGCGCCGGCGGGTATGCGGTGATGCCGGGAGCAACATCGCCGCTGGGCGTGCTCGGGTACGTCTCGGCCGCGCTCGAGATGGTCGATGCCTTCGCCGACGCGGGTTGGACTCCTCCGGACGATGTCGTCGTGGCGTTGGGTAGCGGTGGCTCCGCCGCCGGCCTGACGATCGGATTTCAGCTCGCAGGGTGGCGGCACACGATGGTGATCGCCGTTCGCGTCGCCGATGCCATTGTGACAAACCGCGCGCTGCTCGCCGCGCACGCGGTTGGAACGTTCTCGTTGCTGGCCATGGGTGGTTGGGTCCCGCGTCATGGCAACATCACCATCGAACGGCGCTATCTGGGTGACGGGTACGGCCATTTGACGGAAGCCGGCGAGCGGGCCGTCGACGAAGCGACGGGGTTCGGGCTCGCGCTCGAGTCGACGTACACGGCCAAGGCGTTCGCCGCCGCGCTCGACCGTTGGCGGGGCGGACGACGGGTGGTGTTCGTTCAGACGTACGCCGGTCGCGCCGGGCAGTAGCGTCACCCCGATATGGGGGACGTCGATCTCGACCGCGCGGCCGATTTCATCTGGCGCAATGCGCGTCTCCTCGACCGTCACATCTTCGCTCGGCGATTCCTCGGAGGGTCCCCCGAGCACGTCGTGCACGCGTTGCGGAGCTATCAGAACGACGATGGTGGCTTTGGCAATGCTCTCGAGCCTGATCTGCGTGGCCCGGACAGCCAGCCCATCCACGTCGACATGGCCTTCCGTATCTTCCACGAGGTTGGCGTCGCGCCGCCGGAGATGGTGTCGCGGGCGTGCTCGTATCTGTCCACGGTCACCGGCGACACTGGCGGGGTGCCGGCGATCCTGCCGTCAGCGTCGCGCTACCCCCACGCCGAGCACTGGCAACCAAAGTCGTGGATCGCCGACTCACTCAACCCGACCGCGATGCTCGCTGGTGTGATGCACAGTCTCCACGTCGGGAACGCATGGCTCGACCGTGCTGACGCCTTCTGTTGGAAGCGCCTCGACGAGACGAAGGTCGAGGGCGGGCCGGAGCTCGCGGCGGTGTTCTGTTTCCTCAACAACGCGCCCGATCGCCGGCGAGCGGTGCACATGACCGAAGAGGTGGCCGACTCGATTCCGAACGCCACGTTCTTCGCGCTCGATCCCGAGGATCTCACTGGTGGCTACGCGGTGACCCCATTGCATCTGGCGCCGACTCCGGACTCCATGGCCGCGGGCTTGTTCGCGCCCGAGCTGCTTGGCGCGCACATCGACCATCTGTCCGATCAGCAGCAGGCCGACGGTGGATGGCCGCTGACGTCGGAGCCTCCGAGCCCAGCGGCCGCGCTCGAGTGGCGCGGCGTCGAGACCGTTCGTGCCCTGACGACGCTGAAGGTGTACGGCGCGATCTGATGACGTCCGGCTTGCGCAGTGCGCTCGACGTGCTGTTGGATCCGGCGCTCGCGCCGATCGTCGAGATGGTCCTGGTCCGTGACGACGGAGCCATCGAGGCGCACGCGGTCGATGGAATGGTGAGGTTCGACCGCGAGGGCGATGTGCTCGAGATCAGTGGCCGCAATCCGCTCCGCGACCAGGCGACCGATCGCTTTGCTGGCCTCGCCAACGAGCTCGGTTCGCTGCAACCCGATCGAACGAGCAACAGCTATCCCTTTGCGTACGACCAGGCCGCTCAGATCTTCGATCATCCTGCGGCGCCAGATTTCTGCGTGATCCACACGGCGGCGCACAACTGGGCCGATCAAGGGGGTCATCTGGGTGAGCACGGCTCCCTCGACGTCGTCCAGGCCCGCGCGCCGTTCATCATCGCGGGAGCCGGGGTGCGGGCTCATGGGGTGATCGAGCGGGCGTGCAAGCTCGTGGACGTCGCGCCCACGGTTCTCGCGTTGATGGGCGGGCACCTGGAGCGCACAGACGGGTCGGTGCTCGACGACCTCATCGACTCGGACGCGGCGCCGCCGGACCAGGTCGTTGGCTTCCTGTGGGACGGATGCAACCCGAACGTGCTCTACGACGCCGCCGCACGGGGCGAGGCGCCGAACGTCGCGCGCTTGATGTCGCTCGGTACGACGTTCGGCCATGGCGCGATGGCGTCGTTGCCGACCGTCACGCTGGCCAATCACACCTCAGTGCTCACCGGGCTCCATCCGGGGCACCACGGAATCCTGCACAACGCATGGTTCGACCGCGCCACCGGCAAGCAGGTCATCACGAACTCGCCGGCCACGTGGCACGAAGCGTCGTCGTGGCTGTTCCCCGGCGTGGAAACGATCCACGACGCGGTCCATCGCACCTGGCCCACCGCGTGCACCGCGTCGATCAACGAGCCGACCGATGCCGGGGCGGATTTCTCTACGTTCGACTTCGTACGCCGCGGCGTTCCGCTCGAGCGGCCGCCCGCGCCGGACGACCTACCGAACGCCGATCAGCGGTTCGTGCGTCCTGTGAAGGAGTACCGCTGGTCGAGTCGCGTCGACCACACGACGGTGCAGCAGTTCCTTGGCGTGTGGTCGGGCGAGTACCTCGGCAGCGATTGGCCGAGGCCCAAGTTCACGTGGTGCAACTTCTCTCTGACCGACGCCGCGTTCCACGAGGGCGGTCCTCACTCCGAGATCGCCCGTGCCTCGATCCGCGACACCGACGCACGCCTCGGTCAGATCCTTGACGGCGTCGAGCGCGCCGGAGCGTGGGATCGCACCGCGTTCTTCCTCGTGGCCGATCACGGCATGGAGGAGACGAAGCCGGGCGTCAGCGGCGACTGGGGCGACGCGTTGCGCGACGCCGGCATCGCCCACCGCGACGAAGCTTTCGGCTTCATCTACTTGCTGTAGCCCGAACTTGGGGTGGATAGCGTGCCTATGGCACGCCTAATCACCCCAAGTTGGGAGGGGTCGACTGGGGCTTGGGCTCCTTGGGGAGGCCGAGGATGCGTTCGCCGATGATGTTGCGCTGCACTTGCGTGGTGCCGCCGGCGATGCGACCGGCCGGTGCGGCGAGCACACCGAGCGACGCGTCGTTCATGAGCATCCCGTCGGCACCGGCCAACTCGGTGCGCAGGACGGCAACGTCGAAGAGCATCTCGGTGACACCGAGCTTCATCAGCGAGGCCGCGACCGACGCCACGGCGCCCTGACGCTGGGCGAGCGCGAGATAGGTGCGGCCGCGTGCCACCAGCGCGGTGAGCTCGTCGCGATGCACGGCGTCGAGACCGCCGCCGAGTGCGGCCATGCCGTCCAGCCGCCGTTGCAGCGAGATCGTGGATGCACCGATGTGGCCGCGTTCGTTCGTGAGCGTGGCCATGCCGACCTTCCAACCCTCGTGCTCCGGGCCGAGCAAGCAACTCGCGGGAACACGCACGTTGTCGAGAAAGACCTCGTCGAAGTCGGCACCACCCGTCATCTGCCGCAGCGGACGGACGTCGATGCCGGGCAGGTGCATGTCGATGAGGAAGAAGCTGATGCCGCGATGTTTGCTCTCGCTCGCTCCCGAGCGCGGTCGCTCGCTCGAGTGCGGCTCGTCGCTAGCGCTTCCCTCGCCGCGCGTTCTTGCGAGGCAGATACCCCAGTCGCTGATACGACCGTTCGAGCACCACACCTTCTGACCGGTGATCGCGTACTCGTCGCCGTCGCGATCGGCTCGCGTCGACAGTGACGCGAGGTCTGACCCCGCACCGGGTTCGCTGAACAGCTGGCACCACACGTTGTCACCCGTGATGATCGGCTCGAGGTGCTCGGCCTTCTGCTCGTCGGTGCCGAAGAGGAGGAGCGACCCGCCGGCGAGCACGACGCCGACCATGTTGATGAACGGCGGCACGCTCGCGAGCGCACACTGTTCGATCCAGGCTGCGGTGTGCTCTGGGGTGAGCCCGCGCCCGCCGTATTCGGTCGGCCAGTGGATGCCCGCGAAGCCCGCGTCGAACACTCGCCGCTGCCACGCCTGCCCTGCCTCGCGAAGATCGGGCGGAAGGATCGCGCCGTAGTCGCGCGGTGCGTGCCTACGGTTCTCGGCGAGCCATTGTTCAGCCTCGGCGCGGAACGATTCGACCTCGATCACCTGCGGGACGGTAGATCACTGGAAGCTGGGGGTGAGCGAGTTCTGGACCAGTTGCACCCAGCTGCGACCCGGATGAAAGACGAACTCGGCTCCGGCGTTGTCGCGGAACACCGTCGGCTGGTTCGTCGCAGCTCGCGACCAGCGACCCTCGATGAGTTGTCCGTCACGCATGAGCCAACACTGGCCTTCACCGATCACCACGACGAGAGGATCCTCGACGCCCCTGACGTCGCGGACGCCCGAACCTTCGACGCCGACAGACATGATCAGAACGTTGTCGGTGGTGATGCGGCTGCCGTCGTCGAGGACGTCTGCGGCGCCGTTCTGGTCGCGCTCGTAGTTCGCATTGATCGCATTCCAGCGCCACGCCACTGACGTGAGATGGCCCATGGGCACGTCCGCGTCCGTCGTGGGCGAACCGGTCGTGAGGGCGCCGAACTTGAACAGCGCCGGAGGCGGATTCGAGGGAGCCCCCGCCTCGGCGCCGGCCCCGTACAGCGCCGCGGTCGACGCGTACACGTTGTGGGGGGCGCGCCGGGAGCTCTCTCGGTAGAACGCCGACGACGCACTTTCCATGTTGAGCAGCGTGGCTCCGGAGTGATCCTCGACCGGGGCGATCTCGCCTGGGGCCGCACCCGAGTACGCAAACAAGCCTCCCCCGAGCTGGCTCAACAAATCGGCGTCAACCGGACGGGCGGAGCGAATCGGACCAACGACGTCCGCGTCGCGGGATTGATAGGTGGCGAACAGGCGCGTGAGACCGCCTTCGACGAGCTCCTCGACGACGATGTCCGCGTTGTTGAGTCCGGATTGTGGCAATGCGCCCGTGATGTTGTCGATCTTGATCGACAGTGCTGGCCGTCCCGACGCCGCGCTGTCGGCCTTCAGCCCCGTGAGCGGAAAGAACGGCGGCGGAGAAGCCTTTGCGGTACCCGACGAACCTGCCGACGACGAGGCGTCCGACGTGCCAACCGCCGTGGCGCTTGCACACCCACCAAGGGACATCAGTGCGAGAAGTGATGCGGCCAAGCGACGACGATCGCGAGATCGTCGCGCCCGATGCTTCGAGCGTTGAGCCATGCCATCCCACCAAGGGCCTGACTCCGCCTGCGGGAACCGTACACACGCGTTCTGACAGAGTCACGCATATGACGCCGCTTCAGGAGCGCTTCCACGAAGTGGTGCGCGCCCTGCAGTCCGGAGAAGTCGTGTCCTACGCCGAGGTGGCGCGACGGAGCGGCAACCGGCGATGGGCGAGGGCGGTGGGTGCCTTTCTCGCGGAGTTCGGAGCCGACGTGCCGTGGTGGCGCGTGGTGCGCACCGGTGGCTGGCTGTCCGCGCCGGACACCGCCGATCAGCGCCGCCGGCTCCAGGCGGAAGGCGTCGACGTCCGAGACGGGCGCGTCGTGGGTGGGGTTCCCTAGACCTACGAAGGGCTGAAGGACTGCCGCTTGCGTTCGCCGGGGCGCAGCACCTCGATCGGGTCGCGTGAGTCGTCGATGTATCCGAGTGCGTACGCCCCCTGTCGGTAGCCCATGAGTCGCTGGATGTCCTCGGGCAACTCGCGAGCCACATCGAGCGGTACCGACAGGTACTGGTTCTCTTCTTGACGCAGCCAGCCCAGCGCGTAGTCGACGTTGATCCCCACCCGATCGGACTCGGTGGTGTTCGCTCCGCCACCGTGCACCGTTCGGCCGGTGTACAGCACGATCGACCCGGGCGGCATCTCTGCGGGCACCGTGTCGAACCCTGACGCGTTCTTGAGGTCGACGGTGGCGTGGTGACTCCCGAGCGCAACGCGGGTCGCGCCGTTGGCCTCGGTGAATTCGTCGAGTGCGAACATCGAGCCGACCTCGACGTGCACGTCATCGGGAAACTCGAAGAAGTCGAAGCACCATTGATCGCGATGCAACTGCTGTGGCTGTGATCCGGGACCGATCGTGATCACTTGCGTGAGATGCAGTTGGAACGTCGTCTTGCTGGGCCAGAGGACTTTGTCGACTGCAGCGAGCACGAGGGGATGCGCGATCAGCTCACGGCTGGCCACCGAGCGCGCCAGGAGGGCGCCAGTACGTCGGGTGGCGAGGCCGCTGAACGCGTCGGCGCCCGCCGGTGTGGCCTCGATCCAGGGTGCAAGCTCGGCGCGGAGGCGGTCGCACACCTCAGCCGGGAGGAGATGTTCGATGATCGCAGCACCGTGTTCGAGCATGGCCTCGGCCACGGCATCACCCGTAGCCGTGGCATCGAAGCGCGGGATGTCCACGTGACCCCCCTACTTGTTACGACAACGCCTTGAGGGCGAGGCCCATCTCCTCGTTGAGGTTGGCCGGGACGGCGTAGTCCGTCTCGTCACGGATCTGGTCGAAGTGATCGCGCACCGATTCGGGCGTGAGTTCGGGGTCGGTGTAACCAGGGGTCACGCCGATGAACACACGGGCCACCCGCCCGCCGCCGACGGAGTACACCTCGCCGCTGACGGGGCAGCTCTCGTGCACGAGGTACGTCACCACCGGTGTGACGAACTCGGGTGCGAGCTTGTCGGCCACGGCGCCGAGCAACTCCTCGGTCATCCGGGTCTTGGCCACCGGCGCAATGGCGTTGGCCTTGATGTTGTTCTTGGCGCCCTCGACAGCCAGCACGCGGGTGAATCCGACCAGCCCCATCTTTGCGGCGCCATAGTTGGTCTGACCGAAGTTGCCGAAGACCCCGGCGCCAGATGACGTGTTGACGATGCGTCCGTAGCCCTGGTCGCGCATGAGCTGCCACGCTGGCCGGGTCACGTAGAAGGCGCCCTTGAGGTGCACGTCGATGATCGGCTCGAGCATCTCCTTTGTCATGTTTTTGAACGAGGCGTCGCGGAGGATTCCGGCGTTGTTGATGATGATGTCCACCCTTCCGAACGCGTCAATCGCGGTTTGCACGATCGACTCACCGCCTTCGGGTGTCGCAACGCTGTCGTAGTTGGGCACGGCCTCGCCGCCGGCTGCTTTGATCTCGTCGACGACCTTCTGCGCGGCGGTGTGAGAACCGCCTTCGCCGTCCATGGAGCCACCGAGGTCGTTGACCACGATCAGCGCACCGCGCTTCGCCAACTCGAGTGCGTGCGACCGGCCCAGACCACCACCGGCTCCGGTGATGATCGCGACCTTTCCGTCTAATCCCAGATCAGCCATGGCGCGCACCGTAACGCGCGCCCTCGGCGGTGATCGAAACGAGCCCTAGCTGGAAGAGCTGGAAGCGCTCGACGAGGATGACGTGGTGGTGGTGTCGACGGACGTGATCGTGATGACGACGATCGTGAAGCTGTTTGCGGTGTCCGCTTCTGCCGTCAGCGCGTAGTGCGCCGAGGGCTGGTCGTACTGACAGTCGAAGATGTTCTGCGAGGGGCGTTTCGTGCAGCCCTGGAACGTACCGGCTTCGCCCGAGAACGGAGTCACGAAGAGGGCTTCGACGACGGGTGGGCTGGCGAAGCGAGCGGCGGCGCTGCGGTTCCCACTGGTGTACGCGGCCCACAGCCCGTTGGCCGCCGCCTCCG
>JBEEGD010000220.1:0-4007 GCA_041166685.1 Acidimicrobiaceae bacterium
CTGTGAAGCAGCAGCTCGCCGAGGACACGTTCGAGATCTATGTGCCCGAATGGTTCACCGACATCGTCGCCAACCGCTACGGCAACCTCGGCCCGTTCATCGAAGGCAGCAAGGAATACACCAGAGAGCGCGTGAAGCAGATGGAGGCGCAATGAATCTTCCCGACGCCCACCGCAGAGCACTGGACGCGACGGGGCGCATCGTCGCCAACATCAAGCCCGATCAACTCGACGCGAGCACACCGTGCGAGGACTACGACGTGCGCGGGCTGCTGCAACACGTGATCAGCGGCAACTACTGGGTCGCGCCCCTGGTCGAGGGCAGGACCATCGAGGAGGTGGGCGACGCCCTCGATCGCGATTTCGCGGCTGACGAGTACGACGCGTCGGCAACGTCAGCCGGCGACGCGTTCGCGCAGCCGGGCGCGATGCAGAAACCCGTCGCCGTGTCCTACGGACCAGTGCCCGCCGAGGTCTACGCCGGACATCGCTTCATCGACGTCCTCATCCACGGCTGGGATCTCGCCAAGGCCACCGGGCAGGACATGCGCCTCGATGCGGAACTCGTGAGCGCATGCTGGGAGGTGATCAATCCGCAGATGGAGTTACTCAAGGGCAGCGGGATGTTCGGCACCGAGGTGAGCGTTCCGCCCGACGCCGATTCGCAAACCAAACTGCTGGCGGCGCTGGGCCGCCGCGCCTAGTCCCTTCACGGGTGCCACCACAGGAACGTGTCGGGCTGACGCTCGAGGGAGAGCCACAACGTCGGCACCTTGGTCGACAGCACGGCAACCATCACTCGCCCGCGTACCTCGATCGAATCAATCCCGACGAGCTCCGACCACGGACGGCGAGCCGTCGCGCTCGCACCCGATTCCACGATCGCCCGCAACCGCGATGCATTCTCACGAGCGCCCGCGGGGTCGTTCATCGCCAACGCGATCACGAGGAACGCCAGCGTCGCCCCCGTTGCCACCGCTTGATACGGCACCAAGACCCCGCGGTTGTCCGCGAAGCGGAACACGTCGGTGCTGAAGGCGGCGGACTGCACCGAGAGGGCGTCGAACGCGTCGGCCAGTACGCGGATGTCCTCGATCGCGGCCATCGAGTCGGCCTCGTTGTCCGGCGGCCGTACGATCTGATCGCCGATGCGGACCTCGACGTCGACGATCGTCTCCACTCTCGAGGCCGCAGTCGCGGGTGCGAGCGTCAACAGCGAACCCAGACGCCCGAGCCCCGGGCCGGCCGGCGCACGATCCGCAGGCAACACGACGAGCAGCAACGCCACGAACCCTGCGGTGAGGCGCGCGGTGGTCACGGCCCACCAGAATGACCCAGTGACCGACGTCCGACTCGTGCTTGGCGCGCAAGCGGCGCGCGCCTACGCCTACGGACTCGGCGCCGTGCTCCTCGGGTCGACGCTCGACCGCCACGGGTTCTCGTCGACCGAGGTCGGCATCGTGCTGGCCGCGGTGCTCACCGGAACGGTGATCACGTCGCTGGCCCTCGCCGCCGTCGGCGACACGATCGGCCGCCGGCGCGCCTACATCGTGCTCTACGTAGCCCTCGGCGCGACCGGCGTCGTGTTCGCGTACTCCAACGCGCTGGTTCCCCTCGTCCTCGTCGCGCTCGTCGGTGCGCTGTCGACCGAAGTTGTCGAGTCCGGTCCGTTCACGAGCCTCGAGCAGGCGATGCTGGCGGGCGAGCTCGAGCACCGAAGACTGGCGAGAGGTTTCGGCGTCTACAACGCGGTGGCCACCGCCGGCGGATCGCTCGGCGCGCTCACCGCCGCCGCAATCGGGGACCGCGATCCGCAGCGATGGTTCCTCGTCTTCGTGCCCGCGGCGATCATCGGCATCGCCCTCGCATCGCGCCTGTCACCGTCGGTCGAGGCCAGAGTCCACGTCGAGGAGCCCGTGCACGTCGAGCACCGCACCGGGCTCATCTGGCAGCTGTCCGGGCTCTTTGCGATGGACTCGTTCGCCGGCGGCTTCACGGTGCAGTCGTTCATCGCGTACTACCTCGCCACCCGCTTCCACGCATCGATCGCGACGATCGGCGTCGTGTTCTTCGTCGTGGGCATCCTGCAAACGGCGTCGTTCCTCGCGGCGGGAAGTCTCGGCGACCGTTTCGGACTGCTCAACACGATGGTGTTCAGCCACCTGCCGTCGAACCTGTTCCTCATCGCGATCGCGTTCGCGCCCAACCTGAACACGGCCGTCGCTCTGCTGTTCGCCCGCACGCTGCTCTCACAGATGGACGTGCCCACTCGCCAGGCCTACGTGATGGCCCTCGTTCCGCCGAGTCAGCGCGTCGCTGCGGCCGCGACCACCAACACCGCCCGCTATCTCGTGCGGCCGATCGGTCCCGTGCTCGCCGGCGCCAGCCAGAACATCGCGCTCGGGTTGCCGTTCTTCATCGCCGGATCGATCAAAGCCGTCTACGACGTGATCCTCTACGGCTGGTTCCGGAAGGTCCCGCTGGCGACGAGTGCGTCCGGCGAGCCTTCGGTGAAGGTCTCCCAGAGCGACGAGTAGCGCCCGCCCAGCTCCATCAGCGACGCGTGCGTGCCTTCCTCGACGATCCGACCGCCATCGCCGACGAAGATGCGGGCGGCCGTCGCCGCGGTCGTCAACCGATGCGCGACGAGGATGGTTGTGCGCCCTTCGGCGACGAGGCCCATCGCCCGTTGCACGCGTGCCTCGGTCCCCAGATCCAAATTCGATGTCGCCTCATCGAGCAACAACACGACAGGATCGACGAGCCGGGCCCGGGCCAGCGCGATGAGCTGGCGTTGGCCAGCGGACAACGACCGCCCGCGCTCTGACACCGGCGCCAGATAGCCCCCGGCCATCGCGGCGATGAAGTCGTGCGCGCCGACGGCGCGCGCGGCGGCCTCGACCTCCGCGTTCGACGCTGATGGCCGGCCGTAGGCGATGTTGTCGCGGATCGTGCCGGTGAAGAGACAGGCCTCTTGGGGCACGACCCCGAGCTGACGCCGGAACGCGCCGAGGTCGAGCGAACGCAGGTCCTGCCCGTCGATCAGCACGCGACCGTTGGTGGGGTCATAGAAGCGGGCGACGAGCTTCACGATGGTCGACTTCCCCGCGCCGGTCTCGCCGACCAGTGCGACCGTCTCGCCGGGTGCGATCGTCAACGAAACCCCGGACAGCGCTTCCCGGTCTGGTCCGGCCGCCGCGCCCGGATAGGTGAAGTGCACGTCGTCGAATTCCAACCGACCCTGCAACCGGCCCGGGGCGACCGGCACCGGCGCCGGCGGCGTGCCCGACGGCGTGGCCATCAACTCGTTGATCATGTGCATCGACGCGCCCGCCTGCTGCCACGTGTCGAACACTTGCGAGAGCTGCTGGATGGGCGAGAAGAACAGGTCGAGGTACAGCACGAACGCGATCACCACGCCGGCGGTCACGGTGCCGTTGGCCACGAAGGCCGACCCGGCACCGAGCACCACCGCGGCGCCCACGTCGGCCAGCAGCAACACGAACGGGAAGTACACGGCGATGAGGCGTTGCGCTTCGAGCCGCGCGCTCAGGTACTCGCTGTTCACATCACGGAAGCCGCTGATGTTGCGGTCCTCGCGGGCGTAGGCCTGCGCCACTCGCACCCCCGACAGGCTCTCCTGCAGGTTGGCGTTCACCGACGCGATCGAGTCGCGGGCCCGGGCGTAGGCCTGGGATGATCGCCGCTTGTACCAGTACGTCGCCAGCGCGAGCGGCGGCAGCACCGTCGCCGCGACCAGCGCCAACTGCGGCGACAACAAGATCAGGAACACGAACACTCCCGCGCAGGTGAACAGGCTGACGATGGCGCTGATGAGGCCGGTCTGCAGCAACTGCGACAGTGCTTCGACGTCGGTGGTCATGCGGGTCATGATCCGGCCGCCCATCTCGCGGTTGTAGAAGTCGAGCGACAGCCGTTGCAGGTGGGCGAAGATCCGGATGCGCAACGCGTACAGCAACCGCTCCGCCGTGCGCCCCGTGACCAGCG
>JBEEGD010000221.1:0-2511 GCA_041166685.1 Acidimicrobiaceae bacterium
AGCCCGTAGGCGCGGGTCAGATGCCCGATGCCGCCGCCGAGGGTGAGACCGCCGACGCCGGTGCTGGAGATGACGCCGCATGGAACCGCAAGTCCGTGCTCGTGTGTTGCCGCGTCGACCTCTCCCCAAGTGGCGCCCCCGCCGACTTTCACCGTTCGGTTCGACGGGTCAACCGACACGGACCGCATCAGCGACAGGTCGATCACGACGCCGTCGTCGACGCTGCCCAGGCCGCCACCGTTGTGGCCGCCGCCGCGGATCGCGAGCGGAAAACCGTGCTCGCGAGCGAGGCGGATCACGCTCGCGACGTCATCCGGCGTCGCGCAGCGGGCGATCAGCGCGGGGCGCTTGTCGATCATCGCGTTGAAGAGCGCGCGAGCCTCGTCGTAGCTTGGATCCGTGGGCTCGATCAGCTTGCCCCCGAAGTCTTTACCGAGCTCGCGCCCGGCAATCTCGGCCGGAGAGGTGGTGCTCATCCTTAGCCTCCTTCTGTCTTGCCGGCCATTTCGGACTCGACGACAGCGAGCGTGAACCTCCTACTAGCCCGTTGTCAACCGGACGGCCGGTCAGCCCGGTGAGCACATTTCCTTGCTTGGCCCTGCTAGTGGTGGCTAGACGTGTGGCTGCACCGACGGTTTCCGCTCTGTGCGCTCGCGAACGCGCCGTGTGTCGGCTTACTGACACACGGCGGTACCGGAGCGCGATGATGATGAGGCGATGCGGTTTCGGTTGCTGGCAGGTGTTCCGGAGGCTGAGGCCCAGCGGTTGTTGGCGGTCGCACGTCGCCGCTCGTTTGCACGCGGTGAGGTCGTCTTTCACCTCGACGATCCCGCCGACAGCGTCCATCTGATCGCGAAGGGTCGTTTCGCGGTACGCGTGATGACGCCGTTGGGCGACGTCGCGACACTTGCGGTGCTCGGCGTCGGTGACAACTTCGGCGAGACCGCGCTGCTGGCGGCCGAGGCGCGGCGAGCGGCGACGGTCAGCGCGCTCGAACCGGCGGAGACCTTCGCGCTGCACGAGAGCGACCTTGCGCAGTTGCGAGAGGACTTCCCGGCCGTCGATCGGATCCTTTTCGCGGTCTTGGCCGCGGGTCTTCGCCGCGCGGACGAGCTTTTGCTGGAGGCGTTGTACCTGCCGGTCGACCGCAGGCTGAGGCGGCGGCTGCTCGAGCTCGCCCGCATCTACGGCGGCGAGGGCAGCGGTGAGGTCGAGATTCCGCTGACGCAAGCCGAGCTGGCCACCATGGCCGGCACCTCGCGCGCCACTGCGAACCAGATCCTCCGCGCGGAGGAGGAAGCCGGGACGCTGCAGCTCGGCCGTGGCCGTCTGCTGATCCGCGACCGGGCGGCGCTCGCCCGGCGGGCGCGCTAGTCGATCGGTTCCCCGTCGTCGAATTCGAGCGTTTCGATGCGACCGATCACGCCGAGTCCCCGCCAGTTGATCTTGTTCGAGCGCGGGTACCAGGCGATGTCGTTCGGGCGCCTCGTCCCGTAGATGAGCATCGTCAGGCCGTCGGCGCCGGCGAGGAACGAGTGACCGATGCGCGTGGCGGGCGGCCGCGCGATCAGGTGCCCGGGGCCGATCGGGATGTCTTCCCGTTGCGAACCGTCCGAGGCCATGCGGGGGGACGGCCAGAGCTCGAGCAGTCCGTCGCCCTCGAGGATCACGAACACTTCTTCTTCCTCGGAGTGGCAATGCGGCGGCGAGCCGCGCCTGCCCGCGGCGAGTTTCTCCCAGTGAAAGCCCGCCTGGTCGGAGCGCTCCGGCGTCGCGAGTGGCGCGGTTGTCATCGCCCTGTACTCCTCGAGCTCGACCTCGTCGACGTTCAAGATGTTCGACGGCCTAGCCGCCGGCTCGCCGTAGGCGAGTGGCGGAGCTTGCGCCTCGACGTCCCAGGGGTCGTCGTCGCGTCCCTCGGTCCAGGGCCAGCCGATCCGGATCGCGCGGGAGCGCGGCAACCAGCCGAACTCGGTCGGATGGCGTGTCCCGAACACCAGGTACTCGAGCCCTTCCGGGCCTGCAATGAACGTGTGTTCGTGCTCGTCCGCGCGGTGGATGATGCAATCCAGCGGCCGCACCTCGTGCACCTGATCGTCCTGCCACGCAAGCCCCGAGCCTCCGAGCACGAAGTAGATCTCCTCGGAGGCCCCGTGCGAGTGCGGCGGCGTCGGGAGCTTTCCCGGAGCCACGCGGACGAGATTCACACCGACGCCGCGCGTACCGGCCGCAGCGCCGAGACCCTGCCAGGACGCGTCCATCTCGCCCTTCGCCCGACGCTGCGGGGGCACGTCATCCCAGTGCACTACCGACACGGGCCGAGTCTTTCACTTCTTGCGAACTGCCTCGAACGAGTGATTTCAGGGCGCACGCGTCGTTGGAACCGCAAGCTTCCCCCTGCTCAGAGGGTAGGTATTCGCGCCGCGCGCGACAACCTGTCCAAACGCCTAGTGACCAACCCGTAAGTGATCCGTTAAATCAGCTTATCCCCCGGTATAGGGAGAACCATCT
>JBEEGD010000222.1:0-4727 GCA_041166685.1 Acidimicrobiaceae bacterium
ACGCCGGCGTAGCGTCCGCGCGCAGCGTTCGCTGGCCCGCGACGCGCGCGATTTCCTGCCACAGATCGTCCGGAAGCCGAGCCCGGAGTTCCGCTGGTTCCGCGTACCGCAATATGCGTTGGCCGAGCGCCGTCAGATCGCGCATGAAAACCTCGCCGGACACGGCCGAGTCGGCATAAATGCCCTCATACGCCGACCCGGTGGCAAGGATCGCTAGAACGTGCTGCTGATGCGCCACTGCCGGATGGTCCGCGCCGAGATGCAGCACATGGGCGCTCGCCAGGCGCGCTCGACAGCGGTCAGGCTTGCGACCCCCTGCTGGAGAGCTACGGGTACACAACGCGGGATTCGGAACGAGGTCGCTGGGATGCGGTCGCACCCGCTGTGAGCGCTGGCAAGCAGGACATTCTTCGACCAACAAACACCCGTGACTGGGACACGCGAACGCCCACCGGAGCCGCCACCAGAGGCGCCAACGACCGTCTCGCTCGGCCAGGCAAGCCGGGCAGAAGCGGGAGCCCGGTAGTCGAGTCGAGTGCGGAAACTGTGCACTGTCCGGCACCGGTATCAATGAAGTCAACGTCATCGAGTGCGCCAACGCCGGTGCGATGCCGGTCGCCTGACCGAGCCTGTTGATTTGTCGCGACGTCAACCCGAGCCAGCATGGACGGCGGCGCGGATCATTGCTGCGCTCACCGATCGGATCGGTGAGCCCTACCGCGGACAACGTGTCGCCCCAAGCGGTAGCCGTCCGGCGAGCGAGTGCTTCCAACCAGGAGTCCAGGCTTTCCTCGGGAAGAGGGTCGAGCCGGATCGGCAGCGTGCGAACAGGCCGATCCTGCGACTCCGAGGACCACGAAGTGTGCGGTCTAGACGGCACATCTCAAGAATGCCCTACTAGTAGGGCAGACTTTGCGCCTTCTGGCGGGAGTACTGGAATGCGTGCCGACACGCCCCAGTCAGAACGACCCCAAGCGCGTTGCGGCGTGGGAGCGTCGGCGGCGGTCTTTGGGCACTCGGATTCAGCGTTTGCGCATTGAACGCGGACTCACTCAGGAGCAACTCGCCCTGCTGTCCGGACTGTCTCGCAACGTGTTGATGGATGTGGAACACGGCCGCCGAGGCATCCTGCATGAGCGACTCTTCGACATTGCGAAGGCGCTCGGCGTCTCGGCTTCCGACCTCCTAGAGGGCATTCGTTGAGAAGGGGTCAGCGTCTCAGGCGATCGAATCGGCGACCGACAGCCGCGACGTTGGTCGCGCGCACGACAGTCACGACGCGAGCTTGTCGCCACCGTTGGGCTCAACACGACCCAGGTGATGTACGCCGTTGAAAAAGGCCGAATGCCCTACTAGTAGTACTATCAGAATAGCTAAAGCAGGCTATGCAGTAGGAGAGTCAAGGTGGAGAAGCGTAGAAGCGGGACCGAGACGCGACAACGCACCGAGAAGCTGAACCTCCGGCTGTTGCCATCGGAACAGCGAGCACTGCGCGCGCTAGCAGACCAGGCGGGTCACCGCAGTGTTCAGGCCTGGATCCTCGAGGCCATCGGGCCACATCTGGAACGCGTTCGCAACTAGCGCGAAGCGCTGATTGCCGAAGCGAGGATCGTCAGAGTGAATAAGGCCAGCCGCAAACAGAGGAGCGCTCGACGCTGGCCGCTTCGGTCGCGGCGACGAATCCTGCGCACTCCTCCCGAGATCAATGATCATGGGGGTGTTGCCGTGGCGGACGTTGAACTCGATCAGCTGTTGACCGGTCGAGGATGGGTTGAGTTAGATCGAGTGTACGGACTCACCATGTACGACTGGCCCCCGTCGGCCCGCGACGAAGATCACGAGATCACTTGTCTAATCGTAGATTTGCGCGGGGAAGCCGACGCTGGGCCTCCCTACCGAGTGTCTGTCGTAAACGGTGATCGATTGACGTACGAAGTTAAATCGGCACTAGTAGCCGACATAGACATGATCGAAACCAGTCGGTGTGCCGAGTGCACGCCCTGCGCGCAGAAGCGCGCGCCAGCGGCCCACTTTTTCCTCCTGGAGGTGTCCTGTGAAACGTAAGGCGGTAACGGTCACGCCCGCTGCCATCCAAGCCGTGGCCAGGAAGAACACCAAGGCATCGGCACGGCTCGAAGGTCGTGAGGTGCCGGCTGGTTTTGTTCGATCGCCAGCCGTCGAGCGGTACATCGCCGAATGCGGGTCGAGAACCGCTAACACTTCTGTACCGCGTCGCGAGCCCGACCACAGAGGTGCGGCAACCGGGACGACCGGATCCGGCATACGTGGCCAGGCAAACGATCTGCTCGCCTTTCTCAAGACTGAGATCTGGCCGCTACTGGAGGATTGTTCGCCGATCACTAAAGTCGAACGCGAGCAGATGCTCGACGACCCGCCAGGAGATTAAGACGGCGGTCATCGCGTCAACCCTCGGAGGCAGCCGGCCCGGTACGACCAGGCCGGCTGCCAAACTCGAGGGCGCGAGGTGCCGACGACTACGCCCCCCTGGTAGCCGTGCAGTCCTGCATCGTCGCAACCACGGTTGGACCAAACGCGCGAGACATGGCGCGGCCGCTGGCCGGATGTTAGTTAGCCGAGACGGTTTGGGAGGGGTGGGTACGTGATGTGTGACGAGTCATGGGAGTCCGCGTTGCGACTCGTTGAGTTATGTGGTGGGCATCCCCAAGTAGTGCGTGAGGGCGCCCGAACGCGTTCTCTGTCACCAGAACTCGTCGCACATGCCTGCCGGCAGGCACTCGACATCGCGGCAACGGAGCACTACCAGCCAGCACCGTTCAGGAAATGGGAGGCGACTCCGCCAGGGCGTCTCGATGTCCAGGTCTTCGACCAGGATCAGTACTGGGTCGACGCGTTACGGGTTCCGCACGTGGTCTCCGACCGCGATGACCTCGCGGACGACTATCTATGCGCCGTAATCGGCTTCCTCATCGAGCACGTCGAATACTTGCACCGCGGCTATCGGCGCTACCGGGCTACCGACTGCAGTCAGCCTAATGCCTGGCTCGAATCGACCATTCTGATGCGCGGACTGCGAGCCGAGATGGTCAAACGCAGCTTGCTCGTGGGCCCGAACGTGTGATCGAAGTGTCAACAGGGTAGCGCCGCTATCGGAACACCAGCAAAGGAGAGAAATGCAATACACGGTCCATCAAGACGGCGGCACCGGAAAGTGCGAGTCATGCGGTACGTCTTGGCCCTGCCAAGTTGTCTCCGACGCAGTGTATTTCGCTGACATCGAACCAACCTGACGGGAACTTACCGGCGAAAGGGAATCCGACAGTGAGTCACTGGAACTACCGTGTTGTGCAGTCGTCCGACCAGACCGAATACTTCATCGCTGAGGTCTACTACGACGGCGACGCCACCCAGGGGTGGGTGGACAGCGGGCATGACTTCCTGCATTGGGAGGACTACGACGACGTCAAAGGCACCGTCGAACTAATCCAGAAGGCGTTCGACAAGCCTCTGCTCAGAGTTGTCGGAAGTGACCGTCTAGTCGAGGTTTCTTCAACCTGACGTGAGCGGCCGCTATCGTGCCGCGGCGCCGAAGGGATGTATCTGTAGATGAGCGAACACCACGACATTCCCGAGCTCACCCCTGCGGAGCAGATTCGGGTGCGGGCCATGGTGTCCGACATGACAGAAATGGCTGCCGGGCTAGGAGCCGGAACCGCCACGCCAGAGGACGTAGAGGGCGCGGTCGCTCGGATTATGTCCGTCGACGTCGACCTCGACACCATGCTCAACGCCCTGCACATCCCTGCCGACGCTGGCCCGTCCGCTCCGGCGCTGGAGACAATCCTGCGCCGGATCCCCGATGGCTGGGGACGCTGGATCAGCAACGACGCCGGCTGGTACCCGATCGTGCTCGCCGTCGATCAGCGCCTGTCCGCGATCGACCCCGAATACGTCGTGCACCAGATCAAGGAGAAATTCGGCACCCTGCGCTACTACTGCGCACCCAGCGCAGAAGCACCCAGCCCCGCGGTGTTGGGTGCATTCCGCGCGATCATCGGCGAGGCCGAACGTGCCTCGGCGATCACTTGCGAACGCTGCAGCGAATCCGGCGTGTTGCACGAAACCCGATACCTGGTCAAAACACTCTGTGCTGCCTGCGCCAACAGCCTCGGATACACGCCTGTGCAGCAAGACACGACGTAGCGCCGAAATATCAGATCGGAGCAAACGGTGACCAAGGATGAGATTGACGCCCAAACTGGAGGGCTCCATCCCGCCGAATTGTGTGGGAAGGGCTGCGCCGGATGCTGCGACGAGTGGGAATGGAAGTAACGCAGCGACATCGGTAGGAACGCGACGTTTGAATGCACCTCAGCGCCATCGCACCGCGGTCGCCTGATGGCTACCGCGCGGGCAGGCGGGTTCCGCAGGCCGGACACCAGCGGACCTCTATACCGAGGATGCCTTCGATCGATGACAGATCATCGCCGCGGTGCGTGCATGCCTGGCGGGTCAGGTGGGTGCGGATCGTGTCGACGATGAACTGTGCCCGTTCGACGGGCGTAGTCCGGTAACCCTCGCTCTCGGTTGTGCCGGAGGCGATGACGTCGCCTTCGTCCAACGCACGTTTCTGGAAACTAACGGTGCCATCGTCGGAGGTGCCGGCGACTGTCCGGACGAATCGGCCGCTAGGCCGCAGATCGAGCTCGATGCACCACTCATCCTGGCGCTCGCGGAAGTAGAAACTG
>JBEEGD010000223.1:0-2619 GCA_041166685.1 Acidimicrobiaceae bacterium
GGAGCGGTCCGCATGGTGCTGTCGAACCGGGAGAAGGACATCGACAAGGCCTGCGCGCAACTCAGCACCTTCGCGGATCGGTTCATCGCATGACGCTCGCCTTCGGGATGCAGCTGCCGATCCAAGCGCAGAGCACGGTCTTCGTCGAGGAGTGGGAGAAGTCGGCCGGTGCGGCCGAGCTCAAGGCTGTCGCGCAAGCCTGCGACGCCTCGGGGTTCGACTACGTCGCCGTGTGCGACCATGTCGCCATACCGCGCTCGCGCGCCGATGCGATGAGCACCACTTGGTACGACACGATCGCCACCCTCGGGTGGTTGGCGGGGGTCACCGAGCGGGTCCGCTTGCTCAGCCACGTGTACGTGGCCGCATATCGCCATCCGTTGCAGACGGCGAAGTCGTTTGCAACGCTCGACGCCCTCTCGGGCGGCCGGGCGATTCTCGGTGTCGGCGCAGGACATGTGGAAGAGGAGTTCGACGCGCTCGGTGTCTCGTTCTCCGATCGCGGCAAGTTGACCGACGATGCGATCGACCAAGTGCGCATCGCGCTGGCCGACGAGTGGGGGACCGGTGACCTCGGCCAACGTCCTCGTCCGGTGCAAGCCGCCGGACTTCCCATCTGGGTCGGAGGCTCGTCGCCCGCAGCGATCCGCCGGGCCGCGGCGCGTGGCGATGGTTGGTTGCCGCAAGGGCCGCCGAAGGAAGGCATGAAGCCCGCCATCGAGCGCATCAAGGAGATGCGGGCCGCCGCCGGCCGTGACACGCAGCCGTTCACCATCGGCGCCTTCGGACCCCCCGGCCCGCCAGAGAAGGTGGCGGCGTCGATCCCGTACTTCGAAGAACTTGGCGTCGACCAGGTGCAGGTGCGGTTCCCGTCGACCTCTTGCGCGGACCTGGTCGATCAGATCGAGCGCTTCAGTGCCCTGGTGACCCAACCCGGCTGAACCCGTTCGTGCTCGAACCGTTCGGCGCGCGCTCGGATGATGGTCGCCGGAGTACAGACGCCAACGAGCATCTTGCCGTCGACGACCGGTACCGAATCGACGCCTTCTTCGAGCATGACCTCGAGGACGACGATGGCGACGTCGGTTGGCGCCACGCAACGCGATCCGTCGTGCTGGACGGGCTCGGTGGGCGTCATCACCTCGGCGACCGGCACCGTCCGCAGCGCATCGACTTCGAGCTCTGAGTGCACCCGCAACCCTCGGCGTGAGAGCTTCTCGGTCATGAGGCTCTCGTTGAGGAGTGCTTCAGCAACGAGATCGGCCAAGACCGTGGCCACCATCAGCGGCAGGATGGCCTTGTAGTCACCCGTCAGCTCAAACACGAAGATGATCGAGGCGAACGGCGCGCGCGTCGCCGCCCCGAACACCGCCGCCATCGCCACGAGCGCGAACGCCCCCTGCGAGACGCCCAGGCTCGGAAACACGTCGTTTGCCGCCGCGCCGAACAGGCTGCCGAAGCCCGCGCTGATGAGGAGCAATGGCGCCAGCGTCCCTCCGGACGTCCCTGACCCGAGCGCCAGCCACCACGCGACGAGCTTCACCGCCGCGAGTACGGCCACCGTGCCGAGTGCGAGACGGTTGCTCAGCACGTCGGTGATCGCGTCGTACCCCACGCCGAGCGTTCGCGGCGCGATGAGCCCGACGGTGGCGAACCCGACTGCGCCGATGACGGGGTGCCAGAACTCGTGGACCGGCAGCCTCCGGTACAGCGCCTCCACAACGAACAGTCCCTTCGCCACGACGACGGCAACGAGGCCGGCGGCCAGGCCGAGGACGGCGAACACGGGCAGCGTCCCGAGTCCCGAAAACCGGTGGTCGGGGATGGCGAAGAACGGGCCCGAGCCGAAGATCGCGGCGTGTACGCCGCCCGCGACCGAGGACGCGACCACCAACGGGATGAACGCCCGCGTCGAGAACTCGAACAGCAACAACTCGATGACGAGCACCACCGCGGCGAGCGGCGTGCCGAACGTGGCCGACATCCCCGCGGCCGCGCCACTGGCGAGCAAGATCTTGCGCTCCGATGCGGTCATCGGCAGCACCTGGCCGACCAGCGAGCCGATGGCACCCCCGGTGACGATGATCGGCCCTTCGGCGCCGAACGGCCCACCGGTGCCGATGCTGATCGCCGCCGAGAGCGGCTTGGCGATGGCCGTGCGGGGCTGGATCCGGCTGTGCTTCGTGAGCACGGCTTCCATCGCCTCCGGGATGCCGTGACCGCGGATCGAAGGGGACCACAGCGCCAACAACGACACGAGCAGCCCGCCGATCACCGCGACCACGACGATCAGCGGGGAGCGGTCGAGCGTGGAGAACGACGGCGGCGTCCAGCCGAGTCGATGGAACAGCGCCAGGTTGGTGATGAACCCGATCAGTCGCAGCAGCACCCATGCGGCGCCGCCGGCGATCAGGCCTACGAGCGCCGCCAGCGCGGTGAGATAGAGCAGTCGTGACCCTCGGCGATGCATCTGTCAAAAGTATCGTAGTACGAGGTATTCTCACCAATGGTGCTGACCGATCGCGACTATGAGACGCTCGCCGAGTTCCGGCACGCGTTGCGCGTCTTCCTCCGGTTCTCAGAGGACGCGGCGCGCCAGGAGGGATTGACGCCGAGCCA
>JBEEGD010000224.1:0-15937 GCA_041166685.1 Acidimicrobiaceae bacterium
TCGCGAAGCGCCGCATTCCCCGCAGCTTGCACTTCCCGGGCTACGCCATCGCCGCCCCGAGCCTGCTCGAGTTCGGCGACGAGGAGCAGCGCAAGCTCGCCGCGCCATCGATTCGAGGCGACCTCGTGTGGTGCATCGGTATGAGCGAGCCGAATGCCGGCAGCGATCTCGCGTCGCTCACGACCCGCGCGTTCCAGGACGGCAGCGATGGCCCGTTCATCGTCAACGGTCAGAAGGTGTGGACGTCGTACTCGATGGTGGCGGAGAAGTGCTTTTGCTACGTGCGCACCGATCCGAATGCACCGAAACACAAAGGCATCAGCGTGCTCATCATCGACATGGACACCCCGGGTATCGATGTTCGCCCGCTCCGGCATCTCTCAGGCGCCGAGGACTTCGCGGAAGTGTTCTTCACGGACGTGGAGGTGCCGGCGGCCAACCTCATCGGCGGTCTTCACGACGGATGGCGCATCACGATGGGTTCGCTGGCCCATGAGCGCGGTGGGTTGTGGGTGCAGTCCGTGGCGCTGTTGCAGCAAGCGGTTGATGATCTCTGCGCGCTCGCGCGCCAGTGCGGTGTCGACAATGACGCCGGCATCCGCCGTCGCATCGCCGAGGCGTACGAAGAAATCGCGTCGCTCCGCGCGCTCGGGTACAAGGGCTTCGCCTCGTTTGCCCAGGGGAGCTCGGCGCCGGAGCACAGCTACCTCAAGTTGGCCTCCAGCGAGTTGGGCAAGTCGCTGTACGAGCTCGGCATGCAGATTCAGGGACCGTACGGCGCCGTCGCCGACCCGGCACGAGGTGCGGACAACGGCCGGTGGGCCCACTCGTTCTTCGTGAGCTTCGCCAACACCATCGCGGGTGGGTCGAGCGAGATCCAACGCAACATCATCGCCACGCGCATATTGGGACTGCCGCGGTAATGGACTTCACGATGACCGACGAGCAGGTGATGTTGCGCGACACCGCGCGCGCTCTGCTGAGCAAGCACTGCCCGATCTCGCTCGTGCGGGCCCACATCGAGGATCCCGCTGCCGCCGACCCGCTGTGGGCGGAGCTGCGTGAATGGGTTGTGCTCGGCGATGGTCCGCTGGTTGACCTCTGCCTGTTCCTGGAGGAATGCGGGGCCGTGCTCGCGCCTGGGCCGTTCTTTGCGACCGTGCTCGCTCGCCGCCTCGCACCGCTCGGTGACGGCCGCGCGACCGTCGCGCTCGCCGGTGCTGACGGCAACTGGATCGCGAACGACGATCCGACCAAGACCTTCGTGCTCGAGGCTGATCGTGTCGATCAGATCCTGGTGGTGACGACCGCGGGAGTTGGTTCGGTCGCCGCCGCCGACGTCAGACCAGTGGGTTCCGTCGACTGGTCGCGGCGCGTCTTCGAAATGGATGTTCCCGCCGAGCTCGAGCCCGCGCCCGTCGACGTCCAAGACTGGCTCGAGCGGGCGTGGGTCGCGCTCGCGGCGGAGCTCCTCGGCACCGCACGCTGGCTGCTGCACACGACACTCGACTACGCGAAGCAGCGCGTGCAGTTCGACGTGCCCATCGGGAGCTTCCAGGCGATCCAACACAAGCTGGCCGACATGTCCCTGGCCGTCGAGCGAGCCGTGAGCGCGACGTACTACGCCGCGATGGCCATCGACGCCGACGACCCCGACCGCCACCGTGCTGCGCACGTGGCCAAGGCGGCGGCCGGTCGCGCCGCGACCCGGTGCGCGAAGGACGGCATCCAGATCCACGGGGGCATCGGCTACACGTGGGAGCACGACCTGCACCTCTACATCCGCCGGGCGTACGCCTCCGAGCATCTGCTGGGTACGTCCGGGTGGCATCACGACCGCCTGGCCGAGCTTTTGCTCGGACGACCCTGACAGCGGTGTCAGGTTTGCGCGAGGATGACGGCCGTGGCTGAGGACAAGCTGTTCTTCGACGATGTGAACGAGGGCGACGAGGCACCGGCGGTGAGCCATGAGCTCACCCGCACCGACCTCGTGATGTACGCCGGGGCCTCGGGTGACTTCAACCCGATGCACCACGACGAGGTGAAGGCCAAAGAGGCCGGCCTGCCCAGCGTGTTCGGGCACGGCATGTTCTCGATGGGCCTCCTCGGGCGGGCGATCACCGACTACGTCGGCATCGGCAACCTGCGCAACTTCAAGGTGCGCTTCACCAAGCAGACGTGGCCGGGCGAGAAGCTCACCTCAAAGGTCGCGGTGACCGGCAAGCGCAAGGAAGACGGCGAGAACCTCGTTGACCTCGACGTCACGCTCACGAACGAGAGCGGCGAAGTGAAGGTCGCGGGCAGCGCCGTCGCCGCCCTGCCATCGCGCTAACCCCTTCGCAAATCCCACTCAGACCTACACACTTCTGTGTAGGTCTGAGTGGGATTTCGCTGTAGGGGTCAGCCGGTCATCAGTTTGTTGAGGCGTTCACTCGACTCGATGCACTCCTCGACCATCGAGTAGATGACGTCCTTCACCGGGCGCACCTTGGTGGCTTGGCCGATCACCTGGCCTGCGGGATTGAAGTTCACGGCCTTGGCCTGCTCGGGGTAGCGGTGGCCTCGTGACACCGCGGTCGCCGTCACCATGAACTGCAGCGGCATCCCCAGCGGGCTGGGCGTGTCGGGTCGCTCCCACGCGTCGGTCCAGTCGTTGCGCAGCATGCGGCACGGCTTGCCCGTCCATGAACGTGACCGCACGGTGTCGCGGGTTGTGGCCGCCAGGTACGACTCCATCTGACCCGGCGGGATGTCGGCTTCCTCGACCGTGAGCCACAGGCTGCCGGTCCAGACGCCTTGCGCGCCCATCGCCAACGCGGCCGCCATCTGCCGGCCGTTGCCCACCCCACCCGCGGCCAGTACCGGCGTTGGTGCGACCGCATCGATGACCTCCGGCCACAACACCGTCGACGCGACATCGCCCGTGTGACCGCCGCCTTCCGTGCCCTGGGCGATGATGATGTCGACGCCGGCTTCCTGGTGCGCCCGCGCCTGCTTGGCGGCACCGCACAGCGCGGCGACGAGCAGTCCTTCGCGATGGATCTCCTCGATGATCTCGGCGGGCGGAGTGCCGAGCGCGTTGGCGATCAGTCGCACCTTGGGATGCCGAAGCGCGCACTCCACTTGCGGGGTGGCCGTCGCCGCCGTCCATCCGAGCAGCTCGCGCGTCTCGTTCTCTTCGGGCATCTGCGGTACGTCGTGCTCGCTGAGGATCTGCTCGACGAAGTCGCGATGACCTTGGGGAATCATCGCCCGCAGATCGGCCTCGAGCTTCGCCGGGTCGAGCTCGCCCATGCCCTCGTACTTGCCGGGGATCACGATGTCGACGCCGTACGGCTTGTCGCCGACGTGCTCGTCGATCCATGCCAACTCGATCTCGAGTTGCTCGGGCGTGAACCCGACGGCACCGAGCACGCCGAACCCGCCCGCCTTCGACACCGCGGCGACGACGTCGCGGCAATGCGTGAACGCGAAGATCGGGAACTCGATGCCGAGCTGCTTGGCCAATTCGGTCTGCATGAGTGCGCCTTTCGTGGCTAGCCGAGCGCCAGCGGGATGTGCTTGAAACCGTTGATGAAGTCTGAGCGCAGCCGTCGCGGCTCGCCCGCCAACGAGGGGTTCGGATAGCGGCGCAGGAACTCGCGGAGCATCGACTTGATCTCGAGGCGAGCGAGGTTGGCGCCGAGACAGAAGTGCACGCCGCCGCCGCCGAACGTCACGTGGTCGTTGGGCGTGCGGTGGATGTCGAAGCGGTGGGGATCGGCGAACACCTCTTCGTCGCGATTCGCTGACGCGTAGTACGTCACCACCTTCTCGCCCGCCTTGATCGGCACGCCTCGCACCTCGGCGTCCTGCGTGGCAGTGCGGCGGAAGTTGTGGATCGAGGCACCCCAGCGGAGCATCTCTTCGACCGCGGAGTCCCACAACTCCTCGTCGTCGATGTCGGCCACCAGCTCGGCTCGCGCATCCGGGTTGTCGATGAGGGCGAGCATCGCGTGGGCGATCAGGTTCCGGGTGGTCTCGTTGCCGGCGACCACGAGCAACACGAAGAAGAGGTTCAGCTCGGTCTCGGTGAGGCGGTCACCATCGATGTCGGCATTGACGAGGATGGACATGATGTCGTCGCGCGGCTGCGTCCGACGGTCCGCCGCGATCTCGTCGCACACCGCATACATCTCGGCCGCGGCCATGTGACCGTCTTCCTCCGACGACTGAAAATCAGGATCCTGCGCGCCGACCATGCGGTTGGCGAGCGCGACGACCCGATGGCGGTCACCCTCCGGAATGCCGATCATCTCGCAGATGGCCTGCATCGGAAGCTCGGCCGCGACATCCATGGTGAACTCGATCTCATCGCGACCCTCGATGTCGCCGACAATGCGCTTGGCCTGATGACCGATCGAGTCGATCAGCATCGTGATCATGCGCGGCGTGAAGCCGGAAGAGACCAGGCGGCGATAGCGGTTGTGTTTCGGGGGGTCCATCTGCAGCAACGTCATGCGGTGGAACTCCATGGCCATCGGGTCCTGGTCCAGGATGAACGCCGAACCGAGCTCGGTCGAGAACGTCTTGACGTCGTGGCTGATCGCTTTGATGTCGGCGTGCTTCGTGATGGCCCAGAAGCCTTCGGCCGCGGGGTGCTCATGCCAGAACACGGGAGCCTCGCGTCGCAGGAGATCGAACTGGTCGTGGGGCACGCCTCGCGCCCACGTGTCCTCGAGCAGGTCGATGTCCGCAAGGGTGATGGCCTTCATGTGTCTCCTTCCAAGAGCGCTCGCAGGCCGGCGACGACGTCGGCCGGCGAGAAAGCTTCGGGATCGAGTCGTTGCTGCATCGCAGTCCCGAGCAGTAACGCGATGACGAGACCGGCAGTGCGTTGCGGATGACGCAGTCGGCCGATGCCTTCGTCTTTGGCCCAGGCCTGAAGCGGAACCGCGAGGTTGCGCCGGCGGTCGTCGTAGCGGGCGGCGAGGCGATCGGCGAACTCCGCGTTGCGCGCCCCGTGAAGCCAGAGCTCGAACTCGAGCAACAGCCACAGCTCGGCGTCTGCTTCCTGCGCGACCACCGAGTCGCTCCACAATGCGCGCAGGCGGCCGTCGAGATCGGGTGATTCTTCGACGCCGGCGAGGATGCGAGCGGCCGACTCGGACAACCACTGTTCCACCAGCGCGAGCAGCAACCCGTCCTTGCCGCCGAAGTGGTTGTAGAGCGCTCCGGTGGTGCGGTCTGCGGCATCGGCGACGGCTTCAGCCGACACGGCGTGGAAGCCTTTACGGGCGAAGAGGTCGGCCGCCGCCGCGATGAGCCGCGAGCGCGTCTCCGCCTTCCGTTCTTCCTGGGTCTGTGCCGGCATAGGAGCTCCGATTTATATCGATAGTCCGATATATCTGTCAACCTGACGCCCGTGTCACCTGTCAGACTGCGGACCGTGGGGGATGTCAGCGACAAAGTCGTGCTCATCACCGGTGCGGGGCAAGGCATCGGGCGGGGGATGGCGCACCACCTCGGCAAGCACGGCGCCAAGATCGTCGTGGCCGAGTGGAAGGCTCACCGCGTCGAGCGGGTCGTCGACGAACTGCACGATCTGGGCGTCGATGCGTTGGGCGTCGAGTGCAACATCCTCGAACGGCCGTCGATCGACGCGGCCATCGCGGCCACCGTCGACCACTACGGGCGCATCGACGGCTTGATCAACAACGCCCACACCTTCACCTCGAAGGTGCCGATCGCCGAGGTGGGCGAGGAAGACCTCGACCTCAACCACGGCACCGTCAAGGGGACCCTCTGGGCGATGCAGGCCGCGCACCCGCACATGAAGGCGCAGGACTGGGGCCGTATCGTGAACTTCGTGTCCGCCGCGGGCATCACCGGCATGGCGGACTACGGCGCGTACAACGCATCGAAAGAAGCAATCCGCGCGCTCACCCGGACGGCGGCTCGAGAGTGGGGTCGTGACGGCATCGTCGTGAACGCGATCGCTCCCGGGGCGGCGTCCAAACGCGGGCAGGAAGCCGCGGCGCGGGCCGAGGCCGAGTACCGCGACTATCTGCGCGACCATCCGCTGGGCCGGCAGGGAGACCCGGAAGAGGACATTGGCCCGGTCGCGTTGTTCCTCTGCAGCGACGGCTGTCGATTCCTCACCGGCCAGACCTTCATGGTCGACGGTGGCGCTTTCATCCACGCTTGACCCAGAAGGACGATCTCAGTGCCGATCCACTACGAACCCCGTGACGATCACATCCTGCTCATCACGATCGATCGCCCGGAAGCGAAGAACGCGCTCGACATGTACCACTTCCGCGATCTCGCCAAGGCTTGGAGAGATTTCAAGGACGACGACGACCTGTGGATCGCCGTCATCACCGGCGTCAATCAATGCTTCATGGCCGGCGCCGACCTGAAGACCTACATCCCGCAGATCACGAAGCTGAACCGAGAGATCGGCGAGGGCACCGTCGAGGAGATCGATGGCTGCCGGCTGCGGGACGGCACCGACGCGGTGTTGCGCAACTCGAAGCTCTACAAGCCGATCATCGCGGCCGTCGACGGCCCTTGCGTTGCCGGCGGCATGGAGATGCTCGGTGGCGTCGACATCCGCATCGCGACACCCAACGCGAGGTTCGGCGTGATGGAGCCGAAGCGCGGTCTCTTCGCCGGCGGCGGTACGACCGTCCGCCTCCCACAACAGGTCGGGTTCGCGGCGGCGATGGAGTTCCTGCTGACCGCCGAAGCGCTGCCGGCGGAGCGTGCGCTGCAACTGGGCTTGCTGAACGAGATCTGCGCGCCCGAGGAATTGATGGAGCGCGCATTGGCTTGGGCCGGCCGCATCCTCGCCAACGGGCCGCTCGCGGTGCGGGCGACGAAGGAGAGCGTGATCCGGGGCATGGAGGTGACGATGAAGGAGGCCTACAAGATCGAGTCCGCGCTGTCGCAAATGGTGTTCGGTACCGAGGACGCGAAGGAAGGTCCGGCGGCGTTCGCGGAGAAGCGCGCGCCGAGCTGGAAGAACAAGTGACCGCGTCAGATCCCCGGAGCCCCTGCATCATCGGCGTTGCGCAGATGGTGTCGCGCCCCGACGACGGTCCCGCGCCTGAGCCGTTGGCGATGTGGGAGCAGACCTGCCGCGACGCGGCGATCGACGCGCACGCATCCGGCGACGTCTTGGGCGCCGTCGAGTCGATCCAGATCGTGTATTGCCAGTCGTGGCAGTACGACGATCCGCCCGGCCGGTTGTGCGAACGCCTCGGCATCGCGCCCAAGCACCAGTACTACTCGGGCATCGGTGGCACGACCCCGCAACTGCTCGTCGACAACGCCGCGGAGGCGATCGTCGACGGTGAGCTCGACGTCGCCATCGTGTGCGGTGCCGAAGCGCTCGACACCGTGCGGCGCCTGAAGAAGAACGGCGAGAAGCCGCAATGGTCGAACAAGGATCCCGAGCGCAAGCCTTTCCCGTTCGAGGCGCCGTTCCATCCGGCTGAAGTCGCCCACGAGGTCTTCCAGGCGTACACGACGTTCGCGTTGTGGGATGTCGCCCGTCGCGCCCATCTCGGCATCGCGCCCGACGACTATCGCCGCCAGATGGGCGAGCTGTTCGCTCCGATGACGACGGTCGCCGCCGCGAACCCGTACGCGTGGTTCCCGGTCGAGCGATCGGTGGACGAGCTCGTCACGGCGACACCCGAGAATCGCATGGTGGCCTACCCGTACACGAAGTACCTGATCTCGGTGATGGACGTCGACCTTGCAGGGGCGATCGTCATCGCGTCACACGAAGCCGCCGATCGATTGGGCGTGCCGGCGGACCAGCGTGTGTATCTGCGGGGCTGGTGCTATGCCACCGACCCCGTGTACGTCGCCGAACATGATCCGACGTGGGAGTCACCCGCGATGAAGGCCGCGGCGACCGAAGCGCTTCGCGTCGCCGGCAGCGGCGTCGACGACATCGCCCGCATCGACGTCTACAGCTGCTTCCCGTCGTCGGTGTCGTTCGCGCTTGACGCGCTGGGGCTCGCGGCTGATGATCCGCGCGGCGTCACCGTCACCGGTGGTCTGCCGTTCTTCGGTGGTGCGGGCAGCGACTACCTCACGCATTCGATCGCCACGATGGTCGAGGTCCTGCGCGACGACCCAGGATCGTCCGGCCTGTGCAGCGGCGTCGGCATGCACATGACGAAGCACGTCTACGGCGTGTATTCCACCGAGCCACCAGCGGTCGCGCCGAGGCCCGACGAGCAGACCGTGCAGAAGCAGCTCTCCGAGCGGCCCGTGAAGATGATCCGCGACACGCATGGCGGCGCAGCGACGGTCGCGACCTACACCGTGCTGCACCGTCGCGACGGCACGGCGGACTGGGGTTTGCTGGTCTGCGACGTGGATGCCGACACGCGTTGCTATGCCCGTACGAAGGACCCGGACGTGCTCGCCGAATTGGAGCAGAACGAGTGTGTCGGGCGTACGGTCGAGCTCTCAACCGACGAGAACAACGTGAATGGATTGGCGCGCTGGGCGTCATGAGCCTGACGACGGACAACTACCCCGAAATTGCGCTGATTGACCACCGTATGAGGGGTTCAGCAGCGCAATTTCGTGATCAGGGGTGAACCGCCTGCTGGACGCAGCTACGAATGCCGGGTCAGCAACTCGGAGAGGTAGTCGCAGCTACGACTGATGGCGGACCGGTAGCCCTCCTCCTCGATCCTCGGGCCGACGAGCTCGAGGTCGAACACGCCTTCGTAGCCCGCCTCGAGAACCATGTCGATGATGCGGCGCAGGGGAATGTCGCCGTCGCCCGGCACGAGCCGGTTGGGCGTCGACAGCGTGCCGACCGCGTAGTCGCTCACCTGTACGACGCCGATGCGCTCGATGCCATCGGCAACGGTGCGAGCGAGGTCGCGCTCCGCCCAGCACGCGTTGATCTCCATGCACACGAAGATGTCGAGCCGTCGTGCGAGGTCGAGGGCGTCGCGCAAGGTGTGCACGAAGCTGACGTCCATACGTAAGGAGTTCGTGTGCTCGAGACAGAGCTTCACCGCCGTCGTCCGGTGCGGCGTCACCGCCCTCGCGAACGCGTCGGCGGCGTCGTCCCATTCCATCTCACCCGCAGGGCCCGTGGTGAACACGATCGCCGGCGCGCTCAGCTGGGTTGCGACGTCGATCGCTCGGCCCAGGCCGGCGTGTCCCACGCCGATCACGTTGGCGACGCGGAGCCCGCTCGACCGCAGCAGTTCCAGGTCAGCATCTGGCTCGATCTTGCGGAGCGCTGCACCGATCGTGTGCACGCCGAGGTCGCGGTACAACGCAAGGTCGTCGGCCAATGACTGGTTCCACGTCGAGATACCGCTCACGCAGACGCGCGGGTGGACCTTCACTTGAAGGATCCGCGCGCCGCGCTGCTCCCACCATCGAGCGGAAGGACCGTGCCGGTCAGCCACTTGCTCTCATGGGATGCGAGGTAGACGGCGGCGTAGGCGACGTCGTCGGCATCTCCGAGCCCGATGAGGTGCATGGCCTCACGACGCGCACGTTCGTCATCGGTGATGTTCGCGTCGCGTCGTTCGTTGATGACGTAGCCGGGGCTGATGGCGTTGCACCGCACGCCGTGAGGGGCCTCGTCCACGGCGATGCTCCGCGTCAGCGCCTCGAGACCGCCTTTGGCCGCGGTGTAGGCCGCCAGGCCGCGGGACGCGCGCGTGGCGACCCGACTGGAGATGTTGACGATCGCGCCGTGACCACAGGCGCGCAGATGGGGCATCGCCGCTCGGCACAACCTCGCGGGCGCCAGAAGATCGACGTCGAGAATGGCGCGCCAGCGCTCATCGTCGAGGTCGGCGACCGGCCCGTCGGGTTCGGCGGTCGCCGCGTTGTTCACGAGGACCGTGAGCCCACCGAAGCGCGCGACGGTTGACACCACCAGGGCGTCCGCCGCGTCGGGGCGGCTCAAGTCCGCCGCGAGGAACGCCGCGTTGCGTCCGCAAGCCGCCGCGACGGTCTCGCCGCGGCCGGCATCACGACCGGTGACGACCACCGACGCGCCCTCGGCCGCGAATCGCGCCGCGATGGCCTTGCCGATGCCCGCAGTCGATCCCGTCACAAGGGCGATCTCACCCGCCAGCCGCGTCATGGTCCGAATGCTGACACGTGTGTCAGACTCGCGCCGTGCTGCGCGAGGTCTGGGGCACCGTCGGCGGTCGGTGGTACGTGACGATCTTCGGCATCACGTTCGTCTGGTGCGCGGTTCGTCAACTGGGCTGGCGGCGAACGCTGACGTACTCCGTCGTGGCCGTCGCCGTCGGCGGCCTGGCCGAGAACGGCTCGGTGCACTTCGGCCTGCCGTACACCCGCTACGCGTTCAACGACGCGCTTCGGGGCGACGAACTGTTTCTGGGCGACGTGCCGCTCATGGTGCCGCTCAGCTACACGTTCATGGCGTACTTCGCGTTCGCAAGCGGGCGGTTGCTCGCCTCGGGACCGTTCCGCACGAGGGCGTTGCGACCGTGGCACGAGTGGCTGCTGGCCTTGATGCTCGCGGTGTGGGCGTTGTGGATCCTCGATCCGGTGTCGCGCCTCGGTGACGAGTTCTACCTCGGCGAGCTGTTCCGCTACGAAGGACCCGGCTTCTGGTTCGGGCTTCCGACAGGAAGCCAGATCGGGTTCGCGGTGACCGCTGCGATCTTGCTCGCCGTGCTTTTCCGCCTCGACCGTGCCGCGCCCGACCTGCCGGTCGACGGGTTGCGACATCACCCGCACCTGGCGGCGCTGCTCACGTATCACGGTCAGGTGTTCCACATGGCCGTCGTGGCGTTCTGGGTGGGTGCGCACACCATCGCAGGCTCGGCGATCCTGATGTGGGTGCCCGCGGCGTGCATCACCGCCGTCTACTGGAGCAGGCTGCGCCTCACCAAGGGTGGCCGTACTGATCTCGATGCGTCGACTCGGCGGCCGCGCGCCGCCGCGGAGGGCCGAGCGGCCGTGCCGGCCGGCCGAGGGGAACCACCGCCATCGGGATGACGTGCGCAGGTAGACCGACGATGCCTCGCAGCTCGTCGCCCGCGGCTGCCGTCAGCGTGGTGAGGGCCGAGCCGTATCCCAGGGCGTTCGCCGCCAGCAACAGATTCTGCACCGCAGGGAAGATCGACGACGCCACCGCCTTGGGGTGCACGCCGTTCGTCGTGTCCGCGGCGATCACCACGATTACCGGCGCCCCCCCGAGTCCGCGTTCGATGCCGCCGTCGACGTCGGCCGCGAGCTTCGGATCGAGTCGGGACATTGCCTGTTCACGAGCGCCGGCCGCCCACATGCGCCGCGTCAGCTCGGACAGCTCCTTGCGTACGTCGTCGTCACGGGCGACCACGAACACCCACGGCTGCGTGTTCTCGGCGCTCGGCGCGTGCGTGGCGGCCTCGAGGATTCGCTCGATGTCGGCATCGGGGACGGGCTCGTTGCTGAAATCGCGGCAGGCGCGCTGTCGCAATGCGATGTCGAAGTACGACGGTTCAGTCACGGATCAGCCGGTACGTGCTCACGTAGTCGATGCGCAACTCGGGGTGTCCGGTCCACGTCTTGAACTCATCGCGCTCGAGTCGCGCGTGCACGAGCGGCGTCATGCGTTGGAAGGTCGCTTCGGGATCGTCGTCGTCCATCTCGTAGAAGTGGAGGAAACGCGGGCCTTCGCCGTCGATCTCGTAGGGCGTGATCATCGTGTAGCCCGGTACGCCGGCGGTGGCGATGTGATTGATGTGGATGAAGTCGGCCCAGTCCCGTAACGCCTGCGCGTTCTCAGGTTGCAACGGACTGATCAGCACGAGCAGCAGGCCGATCGTCGGTCGACCCGTGAGCCGGCCTTGCCCGGGGCGCGGCGTGCGCCGGAAGCACCAACCCGGCGCGGTGACGGCTTCTCCGGCGCCGAAGGGGGTCACACCGAGCACCGGAATGTCGTCGACGTGACGGGGAAGGTCGGTGCGCCCAGGGAGGCAGTCCTCCCAGCGCGTCGCGCCCGAGCCGTTCGGATCGAGCACCAGCGTCAGCGCCGCAAGTGTGCCGGTCGTCACGAGCCGCCAACCACGATGCGATAGCCCGCGTCGAACTCGTCGAGTTCGAGGAGGTAGCCGTAGCGCTCGTGCCAGGCGCCCGTTGCGAGATCGTCGGCGAGGCGCCTCATGCCCGGTTCGATGTCGGCGGGCGCGAGCAAGGCCAATCCGGAGATGTTCGCCCTGACGGAAGGATCGAGGTAGCGCTCTGGCCGGCGCCAGTACGCGGCCATGAACCCGTCGATGCAGTCGTGCGGAACCGGCAGCACCTCGACGTAGTCCGCGCGGAGCGGCCCGGTCACTCCTTCGATGGTCGCAACCCACGAGTGCTCCTGAGCGAGGATCGCGGGCACGTAGTCGCTGAGCCAGAACCGGCCTTCCAGCTCGTGATCGAACGTGAGGATCACCTGTCGATGCGCCACGCGGCGGAGCTCGGCCAAACCGGCGTCGGGATCGGTCCAGTGGTGCACCGTGAAGATCGCCATCGCGGCGTCGAACTCGCGGTTGGCGAACGGCAAGTGCTCGGCCGAGCCGCGTACGCGGCGTCGACCCGGGTGCTGGCCGAGCATGACCTCGCTGGCATCGAACGCGATCACGAGACGATCGTCGGGCTCGTAGCTCCCGGTCCCGGCTCCGACATTGATGATGCGCTCGGCATCACCAAGGGCGGCGTGAATGCGCGCGGCGACACGTGGGTCGGGCCGGCGGTTTCGGCGGTAGCCGACCCCGATCGTGTCGTAGCGGTCGAGGGAAGGTGACGCGGACGTCATCCGCGTCGACGGTAGTGCAGGATGTCGCGAATGCGCCGGGGGATTGGGGTCGTCCATGTGGTCTTCGCTCCCGAGCCTGTGACGGTCGCCGCGCAGCAGGCGGCGGCGCTGGGCTTCGACCACATTGATGTCCCCGAGACGGTGACCGACCTCCTCGCGCTTCCGATCGGTGACCGAATCGCGCCGACGTCACCCAAAGAAGGATGCTCGACCCCTGCACCGACACGTCCACCCGACGAAAGCGATGCCAACGCGATGTGGGACCGCGCTGTCGCGGCGTACCGACGCACACCCGGCATGCTGGTCGAGCCGTGGGGTGGCTCGATCTGCAACTCGATCGAGCGAGTTCACGCGATGCTCGACGCCGTTCCGGGCTTGCGATTGCTCGTCGACACCGGACACATTGCGACCTGGGGCGAGGATCCGGCTGAGCTCTTGCCCTGGGCCGGTCACGTACAGCTTCGACAAGCCAGCAAGGGCGACCCGCAACGTCATGTCGATGAGGGAGGAGACGTCGACTTCGCCGCGATCTTCCGTTGTCTCGATGATCTCGACTACGGCGGGTTGCTGAGCGTTGAGTACTTCAACCTTCCCGACTACGGCTGGCCGCTCGATGACCCAGTCGGGCACGCTGTCGCGTTGGCGAACCACGTGCGGCCGATGCTTCGATGACGCGTGTCGCCGTCGTCGGGACGGGCTTCGGCTGTCGAGTGCACGTGCCCGCGCTGCGAGCGTCCGGCTTCGATGTGGTCGCGCTCGTTGGCCAGGACGGGGAGCGGACCGGTCGTCGCGCGCAACGGCTCGACATCTCGCATGCGTGTGTCGGTCTGGCCGACGCGCTCACCCTCGGCCTCGACGCGGTGACGATTGCAACCCCGCCCGACACGCACGCCTCGGTGGCGATCGAGGCGTTGGCCGCTGGTGTCCATGTCTTGTGTGAGAAGCCCTTCACCGTGGACCTTCAGCAGGCCGAGGCGATGGAGCAGGCCGCATCGTCCGCCGGGCTGGTCGGCCTGATCGCACACGAGTTCCGCTTCGCTCCCGAGCGAGTTGCCGTTGCCCAGCTGCTGGCGAGTGGCGAGATCGGTCGCCCCAGGCTGGCCACGCTCGTCCAGCACATCTCGCTGGTTGCCGATCGCGCGACGCCCGTCCCTTCGTGGTGGTACGACGACGTGAGAGGTGGTGGATGGCTGCTCGCACTCGGTTCGCACCTCGTTGATCAGGTGCGGTACTGGCTCGGCGACGTCGCAGATGTGCGATCGGGATCGTTGCTGCGCCGAGGCGAGGACGCGGACGATTCGTTCACCGCTCACCTGACGATGGAGTCAGGGTGCGAGGTGACGCTCGTACAGACCGCGGCATCGTGGGGTCCGGCGAGCGGTGTCACCCGCATCGTCGGTGAGCGCGGGTCGGTCTGGGTCGACGATGACCTCGGCGTGTGGCTGGCCACCGGGGAACATCCTGTCGGCCGCCTCATCGCAAAAGCGCAGAGCGCAGCAGCGAGCGACGATCCGAGACACCGGTTCACGCACCTCGAGCTGGGCCCGTTCACCGAGCTGTGTCACCACTTCGCCGCGGCGATCGCTGGCCGCGACTCCGGTCAGGCCACGACGTTCGCCGACGGCGTCGCGACCCAGCGCGTCCTCGACCTGATCCGCAAGAATTGAACGAAAACGAACGACGTCCTCGACGGGCCCAGCGGCTCATCCGAGCTGGACCCGCCGAGGCTCGTCGCGATCTAAATGGTGCTGCGTCCTCGGTAGCCCGTGAAGAAGCTGACGACGAAGAGCACCAACGCGATGATCAGCAACCACCTGAGCGCCTCGACGGCCAATCCGACACCGCCGAGCAGCAACGCGAGAATTATGAGCAGTACGACGGCACCCATCGGGCGACCTCCTCGGTTGGCTTCCCTCTTCGAGAAGCTGCGAGAGGTTTTCCCCGTCAGCGCGAAGTCATACTCACCGGCCACGCCGGCAAGGCGACTCCCGGTGTCGGCATGCCCTCCCACGCGACGACTCGCCCGGGCAAGGCGTCCGTCGCGAACAGCGTGCGTCCGTCGTCGCCGCCGAAACAGCAGTTGGTGGTGAGGCCGTCGCCCTCGATGGTGAGACGATCGACGATCGCACCATCCCGGTCGACGACCAGGACGCAATGCTCGATCGTCGAGCAGACATAGAAGCGTCCATCGATGTCGAGGCAGAACCCGTCGCCACCACCTGGTCCGAGATTCTCGATGACCCACTCGTGGTCGTTCGCGCCGGAGAGGTCGAGACGTAGCAGGCCGAACCGCTCGATGACGACGACACCACCGTCGGGCTCGAAGGCAATGCCGTTCACGTACCAGAAGCCGTCGGCGACCAGCTTCACTCCCGCATCCGTCGACCACGACAGCACGCGCGCGATCGTCGGATCGGGGGGCGGGAACGGACCAGGGTCGGTGAAGAAGATCGTGCCGTCAGCGCGCACGGCGAGATCGTTCGGCGCCTGCAACGGATTCGGCGTGAGGTACGTGACGGTGCCGTCCGGGAGGACGCGCTGCAAGCCAGGCACCGCCGGGCGGTACGGCGGCGGTTCTTCGAACAAGCCCGTCGCGGCGAAGTCGAAGCCGCCGTTCTGGGTGACGACGAAGCCGCCGTCGGATGCCAGCGCGGCGCCGTTGGCCCCGCCGCCCGTGTCGGCGATGCGCTCCGCCCGCCCGTCCTCCGGCCACACGCGGTACAGCGCACCCTCGGCCACGCTCGTCACGACCAACGTCCGGTCGGGACACCAGACCGGGCCCTCGCCGAACGGAACCCCATCCACCACGACCTCCGCCCGCATCGCGCTGCACACTATGTGGATGGCCCGCATCACGATCCTCGATCCGACCGCCCCCACGCCTGACATCGACATCGATCCCGGTCCCACCATCGGCGCACTTTCCGGGCTCGCGATCGGTATCCGGTCCGACCGCACGTGGCGCAGCTTCGAGTGGGTGGCCGATGAATGGGAGCGGATGCTCATCCACGAAGACGCCCGCGTGAACCGTTGGGTGTCCGGCAACCGCATCGGCGACGAAGGCGAACGCACCCGCCTCGAACTCGCGGAGTTCGTGGTGGCCGCTGACCTGGCTATCACCGGACTGGGCAACTGTTG
>JBEEGD010000225.1:0-8709 GCA_041166685.1 Acidimicrobiaceae bacterium
TACTACGAGTAAGCGTTAGCCGCGCATGGGGCGACACAACAGCTGACCGCCGCCGCTGGCGATCAACTTGCGATCGGTATCCCACAACCGCCCGGTCCAGCCGAGCAGGCCGCCGTAACCTACTGCCGAGTACCCGTCGAGCAACAGCCAGTCGCTCGTCGGGCGACGGTGGAACGCGACGTAGAGGTCGAGGCTCGGTGCGTACAGGTTGTGTTGTCGGTGGGCGTGAGGCTGATTCGCGGCGGGCCAACTCTGCACATCAACGAGCACCACGGCGCGACACGCGTCGGCCCACGGATCGGTGTAGTCACCGTCGAGAAATCGGACCCATTCCTGAAAGAAGGGTGGCAAGGGCTCCGGCGGAGGCCAGTCCTTTCTGAATCGCAGCGGCCGAACGTCGAAGTTGTTCCAGAAGGGGAACGGCGGGCCACCGTCGGCCACGTCGGCCAGCAACTCGGCGAGGGTCGGTAGGTCGTCGGGCCGGGCGACGTCCGGCGCGACCGCGTCGTCGTGTTCGAGAGCCTCGACGCCGTCGGCGATTGTCCACGCGGTGGCTTCGAGGATCCGACGATCGCCCTGCAGGATCTCGGCACGGTACGACCCGGCGACGCGCGACGTGCGCAGCGGTGTGACGACGATGTCGATGTCTTCGAAGGCGGCCACCGAGAGGTAGTGGCACGAAAAGCTCGCCGGCCGCGGGTAGTCCGACTCCGCGCCGACGGCTCGCAGGGCAAAGCTGGCGATGTAGCCGCCCATCGGCCCCCAGATCTCCCAGTCCTTGCTGAGCCTCGCGCGATAACGATGCTCGTCGACTCGCTCGACCGCCGTGTCCGCCGCCAGGTTCCCCATGTCGACCGTTGTAGCCGCGTCAGCGGAAGTTCGGAATCACCTTTTCTGCGAAGAGACGCAACGTCTGGTCGTCGGGATAGTCAGAGCACCACGGAACGAAACCCGTGCAGCCGAGGTCGATGTAGGTCTGGATCTTCTCGCTCACCTGTTCGGGAGTACCGACGAGGTTGCCCTCACGCCACGAGTCGAGCGGTTCGCCCCACATCGAACGCGTGCCCGCCTCGAGGATCTCCTCCTCGGTCTCGCGCATGAACACCTCGCCCGAGATCGTCTTGGTGATTTCGTCGTAGTCGCGGCCCACGTCTTTGCAGTGTTGCTTCAGGACCTCGCACTTGTGCGCGAACTCGTGCGGCTTGCCACCGAAGTTCGAGCGGTCGGCGTGCCGGGCGACAACGCGTAGCGTGAGCTGCTCACCGCCACCGCCGATCCAGACCGGAGGATGGGGGCGCTGCACCGGTTTCGGATCGCACTGCGCACCGGCGAGGTGGTAATAGCGGCCCTCGTAGGTGACGTCGGGTTCCGTCCACATCGCCTTCACGATCTCAACGGTCTCGCGGAGCATGCCGATGCGGACCTTTGCCTCGGGGAACTCGTAGCCGTAGCCGCGGAACTCGTGGTCGTACCAGCCGGCGCCGATTCCCCAGTCGAGGCGGCCGCCGCTGATGACATCGACGGTGCTCGTGATCTTCGCCAGCAGTCCCGGATTCCGATACGGCGCGCACCCCACCATCTGGCCCAATCGCACTCGGTTCGTCCGCTGACTGATCGCCGCCATCACGGTCCAGCACTCGAACACCGCTTCGTGCGACGGCGTCGGCACGTTGTGGAAGTGGTCGTACACCCAGACCGAGTCGTACCCGAGGTGTTCGGCCAGCTCCGCGATCTCGACGGCCTTCGCCCACTTGGCTTCCGCACCGGAGATGCCGGCGAGTTCCATCTTCCAACCCTGCGGGATGAAGCATCCAAACTGCACGTCTGTCATGGCGCGGCACGTTAGACGGGCGTCCCTCGTACCATCGCCGGGTGCCTCGCCGTCGCATGTCCGCGCTTCTGGCTGCGGCCACCCTCGCGCTCACCGCCTGCTCGTTGGGGGGGCGAGCTGCGCCGGTCGCGTCAACCACGACGAGTGCTGCTGAGCGGTCGACGTCCGCGTCCGGTGCTCCTGCCTCGCCGGGCTTCACTCCCGAACCGATCGCGTGGACGAGCTGTGGCGGCCGGCTCCAGTGCGCGACGCTGACCGTCCCGCTGGACTACGCGGACCCGACCGGACCGAAAATCGAGCTGTCGCTCAACAAGCTTCCGGCCCGCAAGCCGGACCAGAGGATCGGCGCACTGCTGGTCAACCCGGGCGGGCCCGGAGCATCCGGGGTCGAGTTCGTGGCCGGCGGCGTCGACGTGCGACAAGCGGTACTGGAACGGTTTGACATCATCGGCTTCGATCCGCGGGGGGTGGGCGCCAGCACACCGCTGCCGTGCGGCGACACCACGGTGCCCACGTTCCGCCACGTGGACTCGACGCCCGACACGCCAGAAGAACAGGCCGCACTCGACGCCGCCGCAAAGGCGGTCGCGACCGACTGCGGAGCCAACGCCGGAGACCTTCTCGCTCACGTCGGCACGGACGATGTCGTTCGCGACATGGACACCATTCGACTGGCGTTGGGCGAAAGCCAGATCAACTATCTCGGCATCTCGTACGGCTCGCTGCTCGGCCTTCGCTATGCCCAGCTGTTTCCTCAGAGCGCGAGAGCGATCGCCGTCGATGGCGTCATCGACCCGACGCAGGACTTGCGGTCCTGGCTTCAACACCAGACCACCGCGTATGCCAAGCAAATCGTCGAAATCTTCGACGGTTGTCCAGCTGGCGGGCGGCGTTGTCCGCCAGGCGGTGCCGCCGCGGCCTACGACGAAGTCGCGCGCCGAGTTGAAGCCGCGCCGATTCCCGGGAACAACGGGGAACCGCTCGGCCCCTCAGAGCTGGCGACGGCCGCGCTGATTCCCACCTATCAGCGTTCAGCGTCAGATTTCTTCTATCAAGCCCTCACCAGCGCGCTCAACGGCAACGGCGCGCCGATGCTCGAGCTTTCGGCCAGCTACAACCAATCCGTGAAGTTCGTTGCGTATGCCGGAGTCCAGTGCGTCGACTCGCAACACCCAGTCGGCTCTGATGAGTACCGCGCGTTCGCCCAAGAGCTCGAGGCGCTGTCGCCGCAGTTCGGGGGTTCAATTGCCAACGAGCTGCTGCCGTGCGCGTTCTGGCCGGCGTCGGTCCACGACATCGTCGGACCGATCAACGCACCCGGTTCCCCTCCGATTCTCGTCATCGGCACGACCGGCGACGCGGCCACGCCATACGAACAAGCGGTCGATGTGGCGAAGACACTGCAGAACGGCCACCTGCTGACCTACAACGGCAACGGCCACGCCGCGTACGCACAGAGCACCTGCGCGGCTGACGCGGAAGCGGCCTACTTCATCGACCTCACGCTGCCCCCCGAGGGCACCACGTGTAACCAGTAGGTTCGGGATCGATGGAGTTCAACCTGGCCCAAGTGCATGAGGCGATCGCCGCCGCCATCCCTGAGCGCGAGTGCATCGTCTTCCGCGACCGCCGGCTCTCATGGCGCGACGTGACCGAACGAACGCGGCGGCTGGCCAACGTGCTGAGCTCGTCCGGGCTCGGTGCTCGGCCTGAGGGGCGCGAGGGGCTCGGCGGCCACGAGTCTCACCAGGACCACCTCGCCATCTACTGCTACAACGGCAACGAATACCTCGAGTCGATGATCGGCGCCTTCAAGGCGCGCGTCGCCCCGGTCAACGTCAACTACCGATACGTCGCGGAGGAGCTGCAGTATCTCCTCGACAACAGCGGGGCCAAGGCGATCGTCTTCCACTCCCAGTTCGCGCCAACACTGGCCGAGGTGCTGCCCGAGCTGCCGCAACTGCGGTTGTTGCTGCAGATCGCCGACGAGTCAGGCAACGACCTCTTACCCGGTGCGCAGTGGTACGAGGATGCGCTCGCGGCCGCGTCGGCGGACCTGCCGGCGTCTGCGTCGCAGTGGTCACCGGACGATCTCTACATCCTCTACACCGGCGGCACCACGGGCATGCCGAAGGGGGTGTTGTGGCGGCACCAGGACATCTTCATGTCCGTGATGGGCGGGGCCGTCGGCGGCGCGCCGCACGAGTCGATCGAATCCGTGGTCGAGGCGGCCAAAGCCGGCTCGATGCGGGTGATGCCGGCAGCTCCGTTCATGCACGGCGCCGGGCACTGGATCGCGTTCCTCGCGATGAACGGCGGCAACACCGTGGTCATCCAGGACGAGGTTCGCCGCCTCGACCCCAAGGACGTCCTCTCGATCGTGGAACGCGAGAAGATCTCGTTCCTGCAGATCGTGGGCGACGCGTTCGGTCGGCCCATCCTCGACGAGATCGAGGCGGGCGCGTACGACCTGTCGTCGATGTTCATCATCCTGTCGGGAGGCGCGGCGCTGAACTCGACCTTGAAAGAGCGGTTCCTGGCGGCGATACCGCACGCGATGATCATGGACGGCATGGGCTCGTCCGAGGGCGGCGGCCAGATGACGCAGGTCGTCACGGCCGGAAGCGAAGTCACGACCGGAACGTTCACACCATCGCCGGGGACATGTGTCGTGAGCGAGGACCTCACGCGCGTGCTCGAACCGGGATCAGACGAGGTCGGCTGGGTGGCGAAGCTCGGAAACGTTCCACTCGGATACCTCGGCGATCCCGACAAGAGCGCCAAGACGTTCCCCGTCATCGACGGACAGCGCTACTCGGTGCCCGGCGACCGCGGACGCCAGCGAGTCGACGGCACGGTGGAGATGCTCGGCAGAGACAGCGTCACCATCAACTCGGGCGGAGAGAAGATCTTCGCCGAGGAAGTCGAGGCCGCGCTCGGGCATCATCCCGACGTCTACGACGCGGTCGTGTGCGGACGTCCGAGCGAGCAATGGGGCCAGGAGGTGGTCGCCATCGTGCAGTTGCGCGACGACGTCCACCCGAGCGTCGACATCGAGCGATCGTTGCTCGACGAGAGCGCCAAGCACATCGCGCGCTACAAGCTGCCGAAGCAATTCGTCTTCGTCGACAAGGTCATGCGCTCCCCTGCTGGCAAGGCCGACTACCGGTGGGCCAAGGAGATCGCGGCGACGTCGTGAGCTGTCAGCGCGGCGTCCGGAGCGTTTCCCTCCGGTAGCCCTCGATGGCCTCGAGCACAACCCGCTCGACGTGGCCGGCGTCGAGGCCGAGCTGCTCGCCGATGTGGACCGACCAGATCTCGCCGCGGAGGTTGTTCTCGAAGTCGAGGTCGGCGCGGATGTCGGACCGAGCCGCCTGGCGATTCTGGCTCACCATCACGAACGTCGAGAGGAAGATCGCCTCGAGGCTCACGATCATCGTGAGCAGCCCGTACGGGAACTCGTCGAAGATCAGACCGGCGCTGAAGAGGCCCGCGTTCACGGCGATCCAGATGGCGAACCACACTCCGTGGATGTACACGAAGTTGAGCGAACCGGCGAACGCCGTGATCCGATCGGCGACGCGGTCTTGCGTTCGTTTGATGGCCCCCACCATCCGGCGTTCATTGCCGATCTTGAGGGCTTCGATCCGGTAGAGACGACCGTCTTCGACTCCGTCCGCCCGATCGATGACACGGCACGCCGGACACTCGAGGTGCGGGGCAGATTCAGTTTCCATACCGCAACGTTCGCGCGTTCGGTCAGCGCACGCGTGCTCGCGCGGCAGCCCAGCCGGGCAACGCCCGCACCGCCGCGAGATCGGGCTCGCCGTCGAGCAACGCGCCAGCCGCGAACCCCTCATCGATGGCGCGGTCAATCCACACGAGCGCGCCCTGCGGATCACCGGTACGGGCCCGGGAGCACGCGACTTCAAAGGCCGATTGCGCCCGGTTGACGCGACCATCGACGTAGACGAGCTCACCCACCTCGGCCGACTCGCGGAAGCAATCGGCGTAGTGCAGGTGGCTCTGCAACGAGGAGGCGGCCTGCGGCCCCGCACCGTTCGGCGCGAGCAGTCGTGCCGCGAGGGTCGTCGCGAGGCCTGAGCGGGCCAGCTGTTCCACCGGCATCAGGTTCGACGGGCCAGAAGGTCGCGCGGCGTAGCCCGCCGCCAACGCGTCCAGGCCTTCCGTCGTCCTGCCTTCCGCGAGGGCGCGGGTGCCGTTGAGGAAGGGGTCGGACTGCGCCGGACGTCCCGGCACGTCGAGCGACGCGAACTGCGAGGTCGGCGCACGCGCAGGCGGCGCGCCTCCACCACCCGCTTTCTCTTGTTGGTAGGACCCGAAGTTCATGACCGCGAACAGCATGAGAAAGAAGCCAGCGAATTGATTCTGCTGCTGGAAGAAGTACGTGGCCGCCGACACGGCCACCACCATCGACATCACCCTGGCGACGGGCCGCCCGAAGATCGACGCTGCGATGTTGCCGCCGTCGAGGGGAAGTATCGGGAGGAGGTTGACGACGGACCACCCGATGTTCACCCACATGATGTCGTGGAGGATGACGTAGAGATCAAACTGCTGCCGCGGGTCGATGCTGTCCTGCAGAAAGTACGCCGGCACGCCGAGCAGGACGAATGCCGTGACCGGGCCGGCCGCACTGACCACGATCGATTGCGAGCGAGACCGGTACGCGGAGCTTCCGTAGGTGAGACCACCGAACGCCTGCAGCACGACTCGAGGCTGTTGGTGGTACACCCGCAACGCCACGGCGTGTCCCAGCTCGTGCACGAGGATCGACACGAGCACGATCACCACCCACGCAACCAAGAGCCATCCCTCGCGGGCGCCGTAGCCGAGCAACACCGCGATCAGCCAGAACGACCACTCGATCCGAATGGGAATGCCGGCGAGAGAGAAATGCGGTTGTCCTTCGGACACGCCAATGACGATACGGTCCCGACTCGTATGGCGGTGCGCGAGCGGTACGTCGTGACCAATGGCATCCGGCTCTTCTGTCTCGAGGACGGCCCGCGTTCGGGTCCGCTGGTGATCCTCGTGCACGGATGGCCCGAATTCTCATGGTCGTGGCGACACCAGCTCCCCGCGCTCGGCGGGGCGGGCTACCACGTGGTTGCCCTCGACCTTCCTGGCTTCGGTCGCTCCGACAAGCCGGACGTCGACTACGACGAGGAGTGGGTCAACACCACGATCGCCGGCTTGATCCCGGCGCTCGATCACGAGAAGGCGGTGGTGGTCGGTCACGACTGGGGCGGCCTGCTGGTGTGGCCCTTCGCTCGGCGTTTCCCGGAGCTGACGGCGGGCGTGGTCGGTGTGAACACTCCGGACATCGCACACGGACCGATGTCGCTCGTCGCACTGCTGCGGATGGCGCTGCCTGACCAGCCGCCGTACATCGTGCAGTTCCAGGACTACGGCCCGGCCGAGTACTTCCTCGGACGTGACCGATCCTCGGTGCGCTCCTGGCTGCGGTTCGTGTACGAGGGCGCCGCGCACCGCAAGGACGTGATCACCGACGAATTCGTCGAGACCAACGTGGACCAGTTCGTCCCCGAAGGGGCGGTCACGACGTCGGTCGCCTACTACCGCAGCCTCGACCGCAACTGGGAACTGCGCGCGTCCCTGCCCGACGTGATCGACGCTCCCGCGCTCATGCTCTCCGCGGCGTACGACCCTGTGCTCACGCCGGCAATGACCGAAGGCATGGAGGAGCGGGTTCCGAACGTCCGCAAGGTGGTCATTGACGAGTGCGGCCACTGGACGCAGCAAGAACAGCCCGAAGAGACGAACCGACACCTGATCGAGTTCCTCGATGGACTGAAAGCGTGGCCATGAAGACCGCAGCCCTGCCCGAAGGCGACGAGAAGGTTCGCTCGGTTCGAGCGATGTTCGACGCCATCGCACCGCGCTACGACCTTGTCAACCGCATCATGACCTTTCGCATGGACGTTGGCTGGCGGCGGCGCACGGTACGCGCTCTCGGGCTCGGCCCGAAGTCGACGGTTCTCGACCTCGCGTGCGGGACGGGTGACCTCTGCGATGAGCTGACCAAAGCGGGCTGTGTTCCATTGGGCGTCGATCTCTCGTTCGGCATGTTGGCCGCGGCGCACACCACAGCACCCCTGGTCCAAGCTGACGCCCTCCGACTGTCGATGCCGGACGCGTCGGTGGACGGCGCGACCTGCGGCTTCGCGCTGCGCAACTTCGTCGCCCTCGAGCCCTTCCTCCAGTCGCTGGCGCGGGTGGTTCGACCGGGAGGGCGCATTGCTCTGCTCGAAGTGGCCACACCGACGAATCGACTGCTGCGCTGGGGTCATTCGGTGTACTTCGGCCACGTCGTCCCGCGTATCGGAGCACTGCTGTCGGACGCCGCTGCCTACCGCTACCTACCGAAGTCGGTCGCGTACCTCCCCGAGACGGCTGAACTCCTCGACATGGTGCGCGCCGCGGGATTCAACGACGTCCGACGCGATCTCTTGACCGGAGGAATCGCGCAACTGATCACGGCAACACGCGCGTGAAGGCCATCACCCGTCGACTGGACTCCGACGTCGACCTCGTCTCGGCGGGCGACCTCCTGTTCGAACGAAACCGACTCGGACTCGCCGGACGCGGCGTGGCCCTGAGAGTTCGATTGCCCGACGCCGAGGACGCGCTCGCGGCCATCGACGTCGACGACGAAGTCGGCCTGCCGGGGTGCGGCCCAGTGGCGTTCGGCGCATTGCCCTTCGATCCGGACGCGCCGGCGGAGTTGATCGTGCCGGCGGAGGTGTTCGGTCGGGCCGACGACGGCACCCGCTGGCACACGGTGATCGGCGAACGCGGCGAACTCGAGGCAATAGGGGCCGGTAACCGGCCCC
>JBEEGD010000226.1:0-6981 GCA_041166685.1 Acidimicrobiaceae bacterium
GACCTCGGGGATGGCGTCGCTGACCTCGCTTCCATACCGCTCGGCCAGACAGCCGGTGACGACGAGCCGGGCGCCATCCTTGCGGTTGTCGGACATGGCGAGGATCGTGTCGATCGACTCTTGGCGAGCGGTCTCGATGAAGGCGCAGGTGTTGACCACGACCACATCGGCGTCACCGACCGCACCTGCAGGAACGAGCCCATCCGCGAGCAGCGTGCCGGTCAACTTGTCGGAGTCGACCTGGTTCTTCGGGCAGCCCAACGTCTCCACCCAGAAGCGCTGCGCCATCCCCACAGGGTACTTGCGCTCTACCTGCTGATTCGGAGGTGCCCGGCCGGGATACCGGTGAGATCCGCCGTGGCGTTCACATGATCCACACGTGGCACCGCTTGCGGCTCGGCGCAGTAGGCATACCCGGTGGCGCACCAGTCGTCGCTGCGCTCGTAGAGCGTGAACCCGCGCACGCCGCCGCCGAGATCACCCTCGATCCAACCGTCACCGGCGGGCATGGCTTGCGCCTTGAACTGCGCCATCGCGTTTTCCTCGCCTTCGCGGAACATGGCGGAGCCGATCTGTTGCAACGTCACCCGGGCGGACTCGCGGAACACGATGGGGTCGCTGATGTGCCATCGGTAGAACGAGACCAGCGACCACCCGCCGGCCAGCGTGCCGCTTGGCCCCACGGCGAGCGGAGCGCCCGACTCGGGCGCGGCGAAGACCCCAAGACTCCATGCGGAGCCCAGATAGTCCTCGGTGCCGGTCCCGCAGATCGTCGGCGTGTCCTCACCGTCGAGGAAGACCTTCACCTCACCCTCACCCCACCACCAATGGTCGAGCGGACGCACACCACCCGTCATCCCGAGGTAACGACCGGGCCCTCGCAAGCCGTCGAGGATGACCAGGTCGTCGCCGAACGTGGTCGGGTTCTCTCGATGGAACATCGCGTGCAACCGTCCACCGCCGGCCGCTCGAGGGCCGAGCAACACGTCGGTTTGGTAGTAGAGGAGCGCCATGTCGTCTGACGCGTTCTCGTACTCGATGCGGATTCGTCCCTCGAACGGCATCGGAATTCGACTTTCGAGCCCGAGGCCCTCGTTGGCGGCAGTCAGCGTCGACGCGTACGCGGCGGGGACACCGTGCACGACACCGAAGAAGTCGAGCGCGGGCACGCTCACGGACGGTTCGACGAGGTCGTCGTAGAACACGTCGAGCACCTGAGCGCGGAGGAAGGCAGGCGGCGGAGCGTCGAGCGCGCGCAGCGAACTCACCGTGAGCCAGATGTGCGTGACGCGGCCAGGGCCGGCGAGATCGGCCAGCACGATGCGCTCGCCGGGACGCACGATGCGGTTCGGTGCACCCTTGCGACCGCCGGCGGCCGTGCCACCTGCGCCGCGTTCACCGGTCGGGTTCTCGAACGTGACCGCCCGCGTCTCGTGACCCAGCCAGAGATCCGCGGGATCGGTCTGCCAGGTCACACGTGAAATGCCATCTGCAACCCGGGCCTCGGCCAGTCCGTTGCGACCAACCGGCCTGTGCCCGAGCAGGTGATGTACGCGGTGCGCAGATCTTCGCCACCGAAGCAGATGTTCGTCGTCAGTGGATCGCCTGTCTCGAGAAACTCCACGGTGGCGCCATCGGGCGACACCGACGTGATGCCACCGTTGGCCAGCGTCGCGATGCACACCCAGCCATCGCCGTCGACACCGAGCGAGTCGAACAGTTGGAACCCCGGCAACCCGACGAGCAACTCCCCGCCCGCGGGTCCGAGCGGATTGGGCCCCTCGGCCACACCGGCCGATGGCACGTTCCACGCCCAGGCTCTTCCGGTGTGGGTCTCGGCGACGTAGACCCGGTCACCCGCGGGCGACAGGCCGATGCCGTTGGGCGCATCGAGCGGGAAGATCGCCTCGGTGATGGACGACCCGTCGGGCTGCGCGTAGTAGATGCCGGTGCGGTCACTCGAGCGCCCGTGGCGGACACCGTGATCGGTGAACCAGAACCCGCCGGCGGTGTCGAACACGATGTCGTTGGGCGCTCGCAACGGGTTCCCATCGCATGCTTCGTAAAGCGTCGTGACCTCGCCGGTGCCGGGCTCGACTCGTTGGATCGAACCGTGGCCGGGATACGACGGCGGCGGAGGCCCCGGAAAGGTCAGGCCCATCACCTCCTGCCACTCGAAGCACCCACCGTTGTTGCAGACGTAGACGGCGCCGTCCGGACCGACGGCTGCGCCGTTCGGTCCTCCACCACACTCGGCTACGACATCGATCGTGCCCTTCTCGACGTCGACGCGGCTCAACGTGCCACGCGCGATCTCCACGAGCACCACGGTGCCGTCGTCCATCGCGATCGGCCCCTCTGGGAACCGCAACCCGTTGACGATCTCTCTGAGCTCAGCCATAGACCCATGGTGCTTACCACCTCAGGTCGGGATCTGGTCGAGCTCCTCGGGGGTCATGAGGACGTCGCGGGCCTTCGACCCGGTGGACGGGCCGACGATGCCGCGCTGCTCGAGGAGGTCCATGAGACGACCCGCGCGCGCGAAGCCAACCCGGAGTTTGCGCTGCAGCATCGACGTGGACCCGAGTTGCGAACGGACCACGAGCTCCATCGCCTGCACCAACAGGTCGTCGTCATCGCCATCGCCCGCGCTACCGGCGGCGCTGGAGCTGGCGCCGTCGTCGGTGCCCTGTACCTGCGCGTCGTACCGCACGTCTGGAGCCTGCCGCCGCCACAGGCCGACAACTTTGCGCACCTCTTCTTCGCCGACCCACGAACCTTGGATGCGGTTCGGCGCGCTCGATGCTGGGCCGAGGAAGAGCATGTCGCCCTTCCCAATGAGACGCTCCGCGCCCTGCTGATCGAGGATGACCCGGCTATCGGTGACCGACGAGACGGCGAAGGCCAGCCGCGCCGGAATGTTCGCCTTGATCACGCCGGTGATCACATTGACCGACGGGCGTTGCGTTGCGATCACGAGGTGGATGCCGACGGCGCGGGCCATCTGCGCGATGCGGCAAATCGAGTCCTCGACGTCGCGGGCCGCGACCATCATCAGGTCGGACAGTTCGTCGATCACGATGAGGATGAATGGCAGGCGCGGGAAATCGCGGTCCATCCCGGGCTCGGCAACCAGCTCACCTCGATCGAACGCGGCGTTGTACCCCGTGATGTCGCGGTAGCCGACCTCGGCCAACAGGTCGTAGCGCCGTTCCATCTCGCGCACGGCCCACGACAGCGCGTTGGCCGCCTTCTTCGGGTTGGTCACCACTTGGGTGAGTAGATGTGGGAGCCGGTCGTACTGGCCCATCTCGACGCGCTTGGGGTCGACGAGGATCATGCGCAGCTGATCGGGCGTCGAGCGCATGAGCATCGACGTGATCATCGAGTTCAGACAGCTCGACTTTCCGGCACCGGTCGCTCCGGCGATGAGCAAGTGCGGCATCGTCGCGAGGTTCATCATCACGGCCTTGCCGTTGATGTCGCGACCAACGGCGACCTCGAGCGGGTGTTGCGCCCGTTTCGCTTCCGGCGAGGACAGGATGTCGCCCAGGAACACGATGTGGCGCTCGGAGTTCGGCACCTCGACACCAATCGCTTGCCGCCCGGGGATCGGAGCGAGGATGCGCACGTCGGGCGAGGCCATCGCGTACGCGATGTCCTTGTGCAGGCTCGTGAGCCTCGCCACCTTCACCCCCGGAGCGAGTTCCAGCTCGTACCGCGTCACCGACGGGCCCACCACCATGCCGACGAGACGAGTCTCGACACCGTGCTGTGCGAGCGCGGCTTCGAGCACGCGCCCGCGCGCTTCGACCGCGCGCTTGTCGACCTCGTGCGTTTCCGCCAGCTCGAGCGTCGACAGCGGCGGGAGTTTCCACGGCGATGCCTTCGCACCCGGCCCGAGATCGATCGCGAGTTGCTCGACCGGGCCGTCGTCTTCCGTCGGCGTCGGAATCGCGACCTTGGGCCGCGGGGGCCGCTTCGGCCGTGGCGGCTCCTCACGAAGGTCGACGCCGCCGTCGCGATCGGCGTCTTGGTCGTACAGCGTCGAGTGGATCCCCGTCGCTTCGTGATCGTTCCGTAGTTCGAAGAGACCCGCGAACAAGCGCGCGAGCGGACGAAAGCCGGCGAGGGTCTTGTCGGCGGCAACGCGCACCGATGTCCTCGTGAGCACAACGAGGCCGACGAGGCCGATCGTGATGAGCACGAGCGACGCTGCCCATGTGGCCGCGAGCGCATGCAGCGGCTCTCCGACGGTGAACCCGACGAGGCCACCCGCGCGGCCCAACGGCTTCAGACCGGCGTCGAGGGACGGCGTGCCCCGTCCGAGGTGCAGCAACCCGGTGACGGCGACGAGGAAGAGGAGCGACCCAACGGCGAGGCGAGCCGGATGGCCCACGGTCTGCGTGTCGTCCTCGTCTTCGCGGTCGCGAACCAGGAACACGCCGGCAGCGATGAGGCCGACAGGGAGGACGAGCCGCACCGCGCCGACGGCGGCACCGACACCGAGGTCGAGGGCGCGGCCGAGAGGACCGGCGAGGTTGGCGTAGATCGCAAGAGCGGACACCAGGCCCAGGGCGATGAGCCCGAGCCCCCACATGTCGGTGGCGTGGTCCTCCAAGGCTGCAAGCGGTCTGGTTTTGGGCGCGGCGCGGTGGGCCTTCGAGGGCCTCCGCCCTTGCTTGGTGGCCACAGTGACCACAGACGCTACCAGCAGCCCCACCAGCAACAGGGGAACCGTCGTTTCTCCCCTTCAAAGCGACACAACGATGTGTCGTTTTGAAGGGGAAAACGCGTGGGTGGAGTCAGGCCTCCATCACCACCGGGACGATCATCGGGCGGCGGCGGGTGCGGTCGCTCACGAATTTGCCGGCGGCCTTGCGGACGTGCCGTTGGAGGGTCTCGATGTCGACCGGCTCGTTGGCTTCGAATGCGGACTGCACCGCCTTGCGAACCTCGTCGGCGCACTCGTCGAGAAGATCTTCTGCCTCTGGGGCGTAGACCCACCCCCGGGTGATGATCTCCGGGCCCGTGATGATCGCTCCCGACTGCGCGTCGATTCCGACGACGACCACCACCACACCTTCCTCGGCGAGCACGCGTCGGTCGCGCAGTACGCCCTGGCCGACGTCGCCGACGATGCCGTCGACGTACAGGTACCCGGCGGGCACCTTCTGGCCGCGGGTCACGCCCAGGTCGGACAGCAGGAGTTGATCGCCGTCTTCGCATACGAGCACCCGCTCGTCGGCAACCCCCATCGTCCGGGCAAGCCGGGCGTGACTGGTGAGATGCCGGTACTCGCCGTGCACCGGCGTGAACCATTCCGGTGTGGCGATGGAGAGCAACGTCTTCAGCTCTTCCTGCTTCGCGTGACCGGTCGCGTGCACGTCGTCGATGCCAGAGTGCACGACCTCCGCTCCGAGACGCGTCATCCCGTCGATCACCTTCGACACGTTCGCCTCGTTGCCCGGGATCGGATGTGAGCTGAGGATGACGGTGTCCTCCGGGCCGATCTTGATCCACCGGTTGTCGCTCGACGCCATCAGAGAGAGCGCGGACATCGGTTCACCCTGTGAGCCCGTCGAGATCACACAGACCTTCGACGGGTCGAGGTCGGTCACGTCATCGATGTCGACCAACTTGTTGTCCGGAACCTTCAAAAGCCCCATCTCGCGCGCGAGACGCACGTTCTTCCTCATCGACATGCCGAGCGTGGCGACCGTGCGGTCGAACGCGAGCGCAGCATCGATGATCTGTTGGATTCGATGGATGTGGCTCGCGAAACAGGCAATGACGATGCGGCGCCCCTCGTGCGCGTGGAACAGGTCGTACAACACCTTGCCCACCACCCGTTCGCTGCGAGCGTGCCCGGGCTCGTCGGCGTTGGTCGAGTCGGAGAGCAACAGACGAATGCCGCTATCCTTGGCGATGGCGCCGATGCGGGCCAAGTCGGTGAGCCGTCCGTCCACCGGCGTGAGGTCGAGCTTGAAGTCGCCGGTGTGCAAGATCACGCCCTGCGGCGTGTGAAACGCGGTGGCAAAGCCGTGTGGGACCGAGTGCGTCACCGGAATGAACTCGACGTCGAACGCGCCGATACGGCGACGTTCCCCGTCACGGACAGGAATCAGCTCAGTTCGGTCGAGCAAACCCGCCTCTTCGATGCGATGGCGTGCAAGCCCGAGCGTGAGCGCCGACCCATAGATCGGGAAGCTCAGGTCACGCAAGAGGAACGACAGACCGCCGACATGGTCTTCATGACCGTGGGTGGCGATGCACCCATCGATGCGTGCCGCGTTCTCGCGTAGATACGTGAAGTCGGGCAGCACGAGGTCGATGCCGAGCATGTCGATGTCGGGGAACATCAACCCGACGTCGAGGAGCATGATGCGGCCATCGACCTCGATGCACGCGCAATTCCGACCGATTTCGCCAAGTCCGCCGAGGAAGGTGACTACGACAGGCTCAGGCATGAAGGTTGGCGTAGACCTCTCGAGCGCGTTCTTCGGTTCCGGCGGGCGCGGGGCCGAGTGGCAACCGGCACTCACCCACCCGCAGTCCGAGCGTGTGCATCATCGCTTTTGCGGCTTGCGAGAACACGCAGGTGTCGCTGTTCTCGAAGAGGTAGGACTCCAGCAGACGGCCGTTGATCTCGCGGGCGCGCACGACGTCGCCTTTGTCGAAGGCGCGAATCATGTCGCCCATCTCCGGCGCGCACCAGTGCGTGGCCACGCCGACAACACCGACGGCCCCGACGGCGAGCAACGACAGCGTGAGTGCGTCGTCACCGCTGTAGATCTCGAGTGACGGGACGTCGGCCAGCAGCCCCGCCGCGCCCGGGGGATCGCCCGTGGCGTCCTTGAATGCCACAAGGTTCGTCACGTCGCTGAACAAACGAACGAGCACGTCGCGCGCGATGCGTCGCCCGGTGCGGGGCGGAACGTCGTAGATCATCACGGGCAGATCGGTCGCGGCAGCGGTCGC
>JBEEGD010000227.1:0-5202 GCA_041166685.1 Acidimicrobiaceae bacterium
GATTGTCGGTCGCGGCCGCGGCCAGCGCGGCGACGGACGTGCCGTGGTCTGAGGGGCCGTCGTGAGCATCGCTCAGGTCGATCTCGGGCTCGGCGATCTTGCCGCGCAGATCGGACACGGTGGCGTCGACGCCGCCGTCGATCACCGCGATCGTCACGCCGGCACCGTGGGTCCGCGCCCACAGGTCACCCATCCCGAGCGCGTCGAACTGCCACGCCTCCAATCCTGAGCAACCTGTGGTCGAGGTGATGCACGGGTCGTTCGGACGGGTCGCCAGATCCGTGGCATGGAAGTCGACATCGGGCTCTACCGCGACGACGCCGGGGGCGCCGCTCATCGCGTCGACATCGGTGGCGCCGGCCCGAAAGCTGACGACCGTCGGTGCAATCAAGTCGCCGCCGACGGCCCCTCGGGCGGCGCGCTGTGCTTCCTGCGTGGTGGTGAACGTGACCACGACGGCCTCGGATTCTCCGGCATGTGCTGCGGGAGCCAGGGCCAGACCCAGGGCGGCCATCGCCAGGACGGCGAGCAGCGCGGCGGAGACTCGCGTGCGCAGCTGACTCACCAGATGTCCGTTCCCCATCGCCCTATCAGTCGGCTGTGTTACCGCTGCCAGGAGAAAAAGGGATCCGCGCTCAACGAGTCGGGTTGCTGGCCGCCCGCCGGCGGGCGATACGCCCAAACGCCTTCCGCACGATGAGCATGGGCCCGCCTTCGCTGAAGAGGGCTTGCACGATGCGCAGATCCTGCCTCCAGCCCATGCGGTGATGCGCGCTGGACGCCGTGGGCGAGAGGATCGCGTCGGCGACCTCAGGATCGAGCAGATCGGGCGACCGCCGCGGCGCTCGGCAGAACTCGACGAGGGGCCGCACTGCCTCTGACCAGCGCATCTTCGTGGCGAGACGTCCGGATGCGGCTCGACACGAGGCCGCGAGCTCCTGGTCGTCGAGAAGGCGGAACAGGGCGTCCTCGAGCGCATCCACGTCGCCCGGCGGGACGGTGATCCCCGCCCCCGCGGCCTCGATCATCGCCGCGTGCGCGTGGCAACCGTTGGCGACGCCCGGCAGCGAAGCCCAGAAGTAGTCGAGGATCCGAGTGCGGAACGAGAACGCGGTCTCGACGTGATCGAGATGGGTGCTCACGCCGATATCGGACTCGAGGAGGTAATTCTGGCGTTCGTCGTACGCCACCCAACCGTCGTTGAAGAACGCGTGAGTACCGGTGAGTCCGAGCGAGTCCGCGAGCGCCAGCGTGTCGACGGCCATGCGCATCTCGGGAACGTCGGGGTTCGGGTGGCGCATCCCCAGGAAATAGAGGCGCACCTCGGGCATCCGCCGGCGCAGCTTGTCGACGGCCCGCAACAGCGTCAGCGGATCGAACCAGTTGTAGATGCCGCCACCCCAGAGGATCACCTTGTCGTCCGGTCCGATGCCGGGAACGACACCCTTGATCGCGGGTGCCGTCTTCACCGGCGGTGAGTCGGCCACACCGAACGGCACGACGGTGATGAGCGAATCGAGGCTCTCGTTCTCGTCGTAGGTCAGCGGGTTCACGCGCCCGACCGCCGCGAGCTGGCCGAGCCAGAAGTCGCGCTGCTTGACGCTGGCGCACATGAAGAAGTCGCCGCGGGCGAGTTGTTCGTTCAGCACGTCAGTGGACGACCGCACCACCTCGCGGCGGCGAAGCTCGCCGAGGTCGCGGGCCTGCTCGAGCTGCTCGAGGTGGAACGGGTCGTAGATGTCCACCACGATCACCTTGTTCGACACCCGCAGGATCGGGTGCTGGTGCATGAGGAAACCCTGGAAGATGAGGACGTCGCACCACTCTTCAAGGCGGACCACGTCGTCTGGCGCGGCCCGCTCGACGACGAAGTCCGGATGCGAGAGCTCGCACGACTGCGTCGTCACGAGGCGAACCTCGTGCTCTTTCGACAGCGCGAGCGCGAGCTGCCACGCACGGATCGCGGGTCCCGCCATCTGCGGGTGCAGCACGTCGCCCGTCGCGATCACGATTCGGCGCCGCGCGGTGAAGACGTCCTTCACGCCCAGGGCGGCGACCGTGGCATCGAAGCCCTCGACGAAGCGGGGATCACCGATGTTCGGATGGAGCGGCAGCCGGAACAGCCGCAGGATCTCCTGATCGGTGCGCTTGCGCTTGGCTTGCAGCTCGTCACGCGTCGCCCGGAGTCCTGCCATCGCGTCGACGAAGGCGTCGACCGCGTAGACGGGAGCGAGCGTCTGCTTGGAGATCGTCGAGTCCGCGGGCTCGTCGGCGATGGGAGGCACACGCTCGAGATCGAGAGCGCTGGGGTCGGCTCCGCCCAGCACCACACCGCGGCGGATGGCGAGCGCGAGCGCGGCCGGGAGCACCGTGCGCAGGTTCGCGTCGTCGTAGTTCTTGAAGATGGTGAACAACGCGTTGCGCTCGAGTAAGTAGTGCTCACGCCATGGTCCGAGCCGTCCGACCGTGGCGTGGTGGCGGTGATAGACGAGCGAGTCTGCGATGTACCGCACGCGATAGCCGAGCAGCCAGAGGCGCCAGCCGAGATCGACGTCCTCGAAGAACATGAAGTAGCGCTCGTCGAAGCCGCCGACAGCCCGGAACACGTCCGTGCGCATGATCGCCGCGGCGCCGCTCGCAAAGAGCACATCGGCGTCTTGGTCGTACAACGTCGAGTCCGCCTCGCCGACGTGGAGCTTGAACCCATGCCCGTAGAACGCCACGGCGGCGGCGACGAAGTCGATGGCTTGCCCGTCCCAGTCGAGGACCTTGCTCGCCACGCAGCCAATGCTCGGGTTGCCGTCGAGCGCGGTGACTCCGGCCGAGAGCCACTGGGGATGAGGCCGGGCGTCGTTGTTCAGGAAGGCGACGTACTCGCCCGACGCTTCCGCGACACCGCGATTACAACCGCCGGCGAAGCCGAGGTTCTCGCGGGCGTCGACGACACGCGCCCACGGATGGGCCGCGGCGATACGCGAGGCACTGTCGTCGCCGGAGCCGTTTTCGACCACGACGGCCTCGAGCCGGTCACGGGGCCAGTCGAGCGCGGCGAGCCCTTCGAGGCACACGATGGTGTCGTCCGCACCCTTGTAGTTGACGACGACGACCGAGACGACACCCGGTCGGGTCTTCTTCATTCGTGACTCCTCGTCATACCTGGCACGCCGTTCACCACGGCGTCGACTGCTGGCCCGTCGGCGGAAGCGATTCTCGCCAACCAACCGTAGAGCAGCGTCACGGCGACGAGGGCCAAGCCCACCACCACCGCCGCCGGGAACGGCGGCTGCCAGTCGTCGGCGCCCGGGAACCACACCGGACCGTTGACCCCGACCACGTACCGGCGAAGCGTGAAATAGAAGGCCACGAACTGGGCCACCGCCATGGTGCCGAGCAGCCAGGGCGTGAGCCGCCGGAGCGTCTCGCTCACGGGCCGGTCGAGCCGATCGAGGGCGAGGCCGCAGAGCAGCGGGACCCCCATGATCAGCGGCAGCGTGTACCGGCCCTGCCACGTCGGGCCCAGCGTGTCGAGTTGGGATGCCTCGATGAGAACCGGTACGACAAGTGCGACGGCCGCCAGTAGGAGAGCGGCAATTCTCACCTTTCTCGAGCTCAGTGCCAGTCCGAGCAGCACGATCGATCCGAGCACCACCGACCACAGGAGGATCACTGCGCTCGGCGCCTCGTAGTCCCAGCCGAGAAGGGCCACACCAGATCGATAGACGAAACCGAGGTGGCCGGCCGCAAACGCAATGGCTTCCCATCCTTTGCGATGCAGCCCGAGCTTGGACTGCGACGCGAGGGGTTGCTCGGTTCGGATCCACGCCACCGCGAGGAGGCCCGCGGCGAAGATCGCGGCCGCCGCAACTCGGACGTCGGTTCGCCGCGCGAGCGCGGTCATACGAGACCACGACGACGAAACGGCAACGACACCGCCGATCAATGCCAGCCACAACGGCGACAGCGCGCGCGACGACACGAACAGGACGCCCGCGACTCCGGCCGCGATCACGAGCACTCGGTTCAGCGGCCGTGACTTCGACGCCTCATCCGTCAGCAACAGCAAGCTCGCGGTCCAGAGCAGGAGCGCGGAGCTGATCTCGAGGCTGCTCGGGTTCACCACCGCGGTGATGGAGATCGCGTTCGGCGTCAGCACGGCGAACATGCTCACGAGGAAGAAGCGAGATGCCCCCGAAGCTCGCGCCAACGTGATGGCCGACGCGATGAGCGCCGCGCTGATGAGGGCACTCAAGGCTCTCGTGGGCTGCACCCCCTTGGCCGAGTTGGAAACCATCAACGGTGGCGCAACCAGCGCGTAGTAGAGCGGCGGGGCCGCTCCTGCGGGCGTGCCCACATCGATGATCACGTCGGCGCCGGAGTAGGACCCCTCGCAGTACGCGGAACGCCGCGTCTGGAACTTGAAACAGTCTGCGAAGACGTTGAGCCGCGCGATCACGGACGGCACCTCGACGATTCGACTTCCACCCTTCTCGATCGGATCGTCGCCCCCGACGAGTTGTCCGCGCGCGATGCTGGAGACGCGCACGACGTGTGGTCCCTCGTCGGGACCGCTCGCGTGCGGTGATGCGATCAGCCAGCTCGTCGACAACAGCCCGACGAGCGCGAAGGCGATCAGCCAACCGCGCAGAAGTGGTTTGTCCCGAAAGAAAGGGATCAGGGCGTCAGTCCTCTTGTGACACAGGCTCGCGAACGCCGCGCAAGAACGCCACTTCGGCTGCGAGGACCTCGACTCGCGTCTCCAGTTTGGAGACGTGCAACGACAGGCTCATGCAGACGAGCAGCAGGAACGCGATGCCGAGCGTGAGCACGAGGCTGGCGCCGTAGGCGATGCCGACCGCATCGGCGAAACGGTCGATCAACGGGCGGGCCACCACGAGGCCGACACCGCCGACGCCGACGGCGATCCACAGCACGGCGAAGCTCTCGAGCAGCTTGCGACGACGGACGAACTCGATCACGAACACGAGCTGTGCGAGGGCAATGACCAGCAGGAAGACCTGAAGCTTCGACACGTCAGCGACTCCTGTGGTCGATCGGATGGCGAACTCGGTGCAGCGAGATCACCAGCATGAGCCGGGCGAGGTGGTACATGCTCATCAAGGATCCCGCGGATCGGCGTCCGCCTTGACGCGGGTGCATCTGGACGGGCACTTCGGCCAGCTTGAACTGCCATTCCGCGGCGAG
>JBEEGD010000228.1:0-8427 GCA_041166685.1 Acidimicrobiaceae bacterium
CGCGTGATACGCGACGGCGAGACCATGCCCTGCGGCCTCGAGAACGCGAGGGCTTCGCACATCCTCGCCCGCGCCGACGACCGTGCCGAACTGCAGTAGCGCATGCCACCCGGTGGCCGCGGCGTTGGGGAGTCCGGCCGCGAAGATCCCGTCGCCGACCGCCTCGGCGACGGCCGTTCCTCGTGGGCCGTCGGCACCGATCAGGATCGGGACCTCGACTGGCCGGGCCGCGCCGAAGCCGGGCGGGTGCAGCATCCGGATGGGCGATCCCTCCCACTCGACCGTCTCGTCCGCAAGGAGTCCGCGCAGCGCCCGCACGTAGGCCTCGACATCGGCCCATCGCATCGGCTTCTGCCCCAGCGTGTACCGGCCCGTGAAGCCCGAACCCACGGCAACGGCGACGCGGCCCGGTGCGAGGGCACTCAGTCCGGCGATCGCGACGGCGTTCGTCATCGGATGCCGAAGGCTCGGCACCAGCACCGCGGGACCCAGGCCGATCCGGTCGGTCCGTTCGGCGGCCATCGACAGCGCCACCCACACGTCTGGGTACAACGCCGGCGAGTCGTACGCCCAGGCCCGCCGGTAGCCGAGAGACTCGCCGATCCGTATGTGCTCCGGCGTGTCGAGGCCGGTGGCGAACGCGCACGACAGTTCCATCAGCCGCACCGTAGACAAGGGGAGCCGGCTAGCCGCCGGCGACGCGCAAGGCGGGGGTGTGCCGTTGACGTCCACCGGTCCAGGCGATGCGGCCGAGCACGATCGCCGCACTCGTGAACAGCACCACGCCGTACCCGTCCAGCGCACGATCGCCGATGACGACGCCGTACAAGCCCCACGACAACGCGTCGGCCATCGCGACGAACCAGGTTGCGGGCGCGATGCCCCGCAGGTCGGATTGTCGGATGGCGCGCCAGACCTGGGGGCCGGCGGTGGCGACCACGCCCAGCGCAAGCGCGGCACCGAGCACCCCCACCACGGCGGACAACACGAACGCACCGCCCACCGCTCCAGCAGCAAGCACCTCGCGTCGGCCGAACTCGCGGCGAAGGAGCCACACGCTCCACACACCCGGGACGAGCGCGGCGACCGAGACAACCCAGACCACGATCAGATCGTGCAAGAGGCCATATGCGAGCCAGGCCAGACTGCGAGCGTGAGCATCGAGGACCCATGGGAGGCCAACGCCGGTTGGTGGCAGACGGGCTTCACCGATGGCGCCGATCCCGAATACGAGGAACAGATCATCCCGCTCGCGCGCGAGTGGCTCGCCGGAGCGACGAGTGTTCTCGACGTCGGTTGCGGCGAGGGCCAGATCGCTCGGCTGGTCGCAGGTTTGCGTGTCGTGGGTGTCGACCCGACCTGGGCGCAGCTCGAGGTGGCGCGGACACGCGGGGGAGGTCCCGCGTATGCGCGTGGGGAAGCGGCGGCGTTGCCCGTCGCTCAAGGGGCTTTCGAGGCGGTGGTTGCCTGCCTCGTCTTCGAGCACATCCGCGACGTCGACGACGCGATCGCAGAGGTCGCGCGAGTGCTGAAGCCCGGCGGCCGCTTCGTGTTCTTCCTCAATCACCCGTTGCTACAGACGCCAAACAGTGGCTGGATCGATGACCATGTCCTGGATCCGCCGGAGCAGTACTGGCGCATCGGCCCGTACCTCCTGGAGGACGAGACCCTCGAAGAAGTCGAGAAGGACGTCTACATCCCATTCATCCATCGCCCACTGAGTCGATATGTCAACGCGCTCGCCAGCAACGGCCTTACCATCGTGCGGATGATGGAACCGGCTCCTCCGCCCGGGTTCCTTGCGCGTGCGGCCGAGTATCGCGACGCCGCGACGATTCCACGTCTGCTCGTCTTGGTGGCCGACAAGCATGAGTGAGTTCGTCGTCATCGCGGGGTTGTCAGGTGCCGGTCGCTCGCAGGCCGCGGACCATCTCGAAGATCTCGGCTGGTTCGTGATCGACAACGTGCCCGCGGCGCTCGTCCCAAAGCTGGCCGAGCTGGTCGCGGATCCCGGCAGCACGCACGAGCGAGCCGCGCTGGTGGTGCGCAGCGGCGACTACGAGGAGGAGATCCGTCCCGCGCTCGACGCGCTCCGGGCCACGGCCCAGCGGGTGCGCATCCTCTTTCTCGACGCCGACACCGACATTCTCGTGCGTCGCTATGAGGGCAGTCGTCGGCGTCATCCGCTCGGCGGCTCGAGCTTGGCCGACAGCATCGAGCGCGAACGCCAACTGCTCGAGCCCTTGAAGGCCGATGCCGATGTCGTCGTCGACACCAGCGACCTCAATGTTCACCAGCTGCGCGCCTGGATCGTCGAGCTGTTCGCGGCTGACTATCCCGAGGCCGGGTTGCAGGTGAGCGTGGTGTCCTTCGGCTACAAGCACGGCCTGCCTCTCGATGTCGACATGGTGTTCGACTGTCGTTTCCTACCCAATCCCCATTGGGTCGACGAGCTCCGTCCGCTGACCGGCCGTGATGAACCCGTCCGCGACTACGTGCTGGCCCAAGCCGGTGCGCAGGACTTTCTCACCCAGCTCGGCGCGCTCTTCGACCTGTTGCTCCCTGCGTTTGTGCGCGAGGGCAAGTCGTACTTGCGCATCGCGATCGGGTGCACCGGCGGCCGCCATCGATCGGTCGTCGTCGCTGAGGAGTTGGCCCGACACCTTCGGGTGCTCAACCTCGACCCGACGGTCCTGCACCGTGACGTCGACCGATGAGCGACCGATGAGGGTTGTCGCGATCGGCGGCGGACACGGGTTGTCGGTGACGCTGCGCGCCGCGGCGACCTACGCCAGTTCGTTGACGGCAGTGGTCACGGTGGCGGATGACGGAGGTTCGAGCGGTCGCCTGCGTGAGTCGACGGGTTTGCCAGCGATGGGCGACATCCGTCGCTGCCTGTCAGCCCTGGCCGAGCCACCGGTCCTCGGGGAGATGTTCGAGCACCGATTCACTCAGGAGCTCGAGGGGCATGCGCTCGGAAATCTGGTCATCACCGCGCTGGCGCAGCGGGTGGGGTTCCGCGCGGCGATCGACGAGCTGTGCCGAGTGCTCGCCGTGCCAGCACGCGTGTTGCCCGCAACGGAGGAGCCAATCGAACTCGTTGCCGTCACCGGCGATGGCATCGTGCACGGTCAGGTCGCGGTCCAAGAGTCGACGGGCATCAAGCGGGTCAGCATCGAGCCCGCCGACGCAAAAGCCGACGCGGACGCGGTGGACGCGATCGGGGCAGCAGATCAGATCGTCATCGGCCCGGGCTCGCTGTACACGAGCGTGCTGGCCGCGCTCGTGGTGCCCGGCATCCGCGATGCCGTCGCCCAGGCCGGCGCGCAGGTGGTGTACGTGTGCAACCTGCAACCGCAGAACCGAGAGACCGACGGGTTCACGAACGCCGCGCACGTGGAGGCGCTCCACGACCACGGCGTCGAACCGGACGTCGTGATCGCCGATCCGGGCCTCGCCCGCGCAGATGGTCGAGCCCACGATCCGGCACTGTTGGCTACGGCGCTCCGTTCGCTTAGTAGGGTCGACATGCACGCATCGAGGAGGCAAGACAGGAAATGACGATCCGCGTCGGCATCAATGGTTTCGGGCGTATCGGACGAAACTTCTTCCGGGCGGCCAAGCAGCGGGGCGCCGACATCGAGTTCGTCGCTGCGAATGAGCCGTTCCAGTCGATCCCTCTCGCGGCACACTTGATGAGGTACGACACGATCCTCGGCACGTGGGATGCCGACATCGAAGCGCTTGACAACGGCATCAAGGTCGACGGCGACACCCTCAGCATCCTCACGGAACGCGATCCCAAGGCGTTGCCATGGGGGGAGCTCGGCGTCGACATCGTCATCGAGTCGACCGGTGTCTTCAGCGACCGGGACAAGGCGGCCCAGCACCTCGACGCCGGCGCCCCGCTCGTCATCGTGTCTGCGCCCAGCACCGGGGCCGATGCCACGTTCGTCGTCGGCGTGAACGACGACACGTTCGATCCAGCCAAGCACAAGGTGGTCTCCAACGCCTCCTGCACGACCAATTGCTTCGTGCCGATGGTCAAGGTGCTCGACGATGCGTTCGGCGTGAAGCAGGGTCTGATGACGACAGTCCATGCCTACACGGCCACGCAGGCGATCGTCGACGGGCCGAGCAAGGACCTGCGCGAGGCGCGCGCCGCCGCGCTCAACATCATCCCGTCGTCGACCGGTGCGGCACGGGCTACGGCACTGGTGCTCGAGTCAATGAAGGGCCGCCTCGACGGTCAGTCCCTGCGGGTGCCGGTGGCCGACGGCTCGATCACCGACTTCACCGCGGTCCTCGACCGGGAGGTCACGAAGGAAGAGGTCAACGACGCGTTCCGGGCCGCAGCCGCGTCGGGCCGGCTCTCGAAGGTGCTGGTGTACAACGAGGCGCCGATCGTGTCGTCCGACATCGTTGGAAGCCCGGCGTCGTGCACGTTCGACTCGCCGCTCACCATGGCGATGGGCAGCCTGGTGAAGATCATGGGCTGGTACGACAACGAGTGGGGGTACTCGAACCGGCTCGTGGACATCACCGAGATCCTCGGCGCCAAACTCAAGTAGCGCGGTTGGCTCTCCCGCAGCTGGAGGACCTGGCCTCCGTCGATGGCAAGCGCGTGCTGCTGCGCGCGGACTTCAACGTTCCGCTCGAGGGCGGCGAGATCACCGACGACCTCCGCATTCGCGCTGCGCTCCCGACGATCGAATGGCTGCAGGACCACGGCGCGCAGGTCATCGTCTGCACCCACCTCGGGCGGCCCAAGGGGAAGCCCGACACGAAGTACTCGATCGAACCCGTGCGAAATCGGTTGGCCGAGCTCGCACCCGACGTCGAGTTGCTCGAGAACCTACGCTTCGATCCCGGTGAGGAAGACAACGATCCGGCCTTCGTCCAGAAGCTGATCAAAGGCTTCGACTTCTACGTCAACGACGCGTTCGGGGCCTCACACCGCGCCCACGCCTCGATCGTCGGTCCGCCGCAGTTCCTGCCGAGCGCGGCCGGACGCCTCCTCGCTCGCGAGGTCGACGTGCTTCTCGGGCTGCGCGCCGCGCCGCGCCGCCCGTTCGTCGCCGTGCTCGGTGGCGCCAAGGTGTCGGACAAGCTCGGGGTGATCGACGCGCTGCTGGGCATCGTCGACGAGCTCGTGATCGGCGGCGGCATGTGCTTCACCTTCCTCGCCGCGCAAGGGCACTCGATCGGCGATTCGCTGTGCGAGCGGGACCAGATCGACGCCTGCCGGAAGGTGCTCGAGCAGCCGAAGCCCATTCACCTGCCGAGCGATGTCACCGCGTTGGGTCCCGGCGATGAGGTTCGCCAGGCCGGAGTTGATCTGCCGGCGGGATGGAAGGGTCTCGACATCGGCCCGGGTTCCGCGGCGGCGTTCAGTGACGTGATCCTCGATGCGCGCACCGTGTTCTGGAACGGACCGATGGGCGTCTTTGAGGACGATCGGTTTGCTGCGGGCACGCGCACTGTCGCGCACGCGGTCGTCGACACAAAGGCATTCACTGTGGTCGGCGGCGGCGACAGCGCGGCGGCGCTCGCCCGTTTCGACTTGGCCGACGGGGTGGATTGGATCTCCACGGGTGGAGGAGCGTCCCTCGAGCTGCTCGAGCTCGGCGATCTTCCGGGACTAGAGGCTCTACGTGAGGGATCGAAGTGAGCAACACCGAGTCCCGGAAGCCGTTGATCAGTGGCAACTGGAAGATGTATCACAACCACTTCGAGGCGATTCAAACCGTCCAGAAGCTTGCGTTCGTGCTGTCCAGGGAAGACTTCGATGCCGTCGACGTGTCGATCCATCCGCCCTTCACTGACCTCCGGTCGGTGCAGATCACGCTGGCCGACCAGAAGGCAACGGAGATCAACCTCGGCGCGCAGAACTGCCACTGGGAGGACAAGGGAGCCTTCACCGGTGAGATCAGTCCTGCGTTCCTCGTCAAGCTCGATTGCAGCTATGTCATCGCCGGTCACTCCGAGCGGCGTCAGCTGTTCGGCGAGACCGACGACATGGTGCAGAAAAAGGTGCAAGCGATCTTGCGGCATGAGATGACGCCGATCTTGTGCGCAGGAGAGACGCTCGAGGAGCGCGAGGCGGGCAGCACGGAGACGAAAGTCGTCGGTCAAGTCGAGCGTGGCATCGCAGGACTCAAGGCCGATCAGGTCGCTGGTCTGGTTGTCGCGTACGAGCCGATCTGGGCCATCGGCACGGGGCGCACCGCCACACCGGACGATGCCCAAGCGATGTGCGCGCTCATCCGATCGACGATCGCGAGCCGCGTCGGGACCGAGGCGTCGGCGAGCGTGCGCATCCAGTACGGCGGCTCGGTGAAGTCCGAGAACATCGCCGAGCTCATGGCGCAGCCGGACATCGACGGCGCGCTCGTCGGCGGGGCGAGTCTCGACCCCGACGAGTTCGCCCGCATCGTCCAGTACCGGTTGCGCTGACTCCGACTCGGGTGGGCAAAGTGCCCAGCGGAATGCGCAGGATCTGGGCATTCTGTCGGGTCGACCGCCCTGGCCTGCCCGCTCGGGGTCCCCTCGATACTCGACGGTTTCGGGCAGGCTGGCTACTGTCACCAACCGCAGCACGGATAAGGGGTGTCGCACTACTCAGCGTCCGTACGCATCCACCAACCAGGAGGTCGGCTTTCGTGAGAGGTCAGCGCCGGGGTGTTCGGCTCTTCAGTCTGCTGTTTTGCTTGGTCTTGCTCGCGGCGGCGTGCAGTAGTGACAAGAAGTCCACCGCGGCCAGCTCGAGTAGCGCGGCACAGAAGAAGGGCGGAACCCTGATCCTCGGTGCAGAGCAGTGGCCTGAGTGTCTCAACCCGATCACGGCGTGCTCGAACTCGTCGTGGATGCACTGGGGCGTCGACGAGCACGTCTTGCCGCGCGCGATGGAATTCGACGAGCAGGGGAACTTCCGGCCGTCACCGGTGCTCGACGGCCAGCCCACCCTCGATGGCAAGGGCAGCGGGAAGAACGAGAGCAGCCCATTTTCGGTGACCTTCAACATCAGCAAGGACGCCGTCTGGGACGACGGCAGCCCGATCACCGCGGACGACTTCGAGTTCTCTTGGAAGGCCAAGCTCGATACACCTGGCGCGATCAGCAAGGTCGGCTACAAGGACATCACCACCATCGAGAAGTCCAACAACGGCAAGACGGTCAAGGCGATCTTCTCGAACACCTTCGCTGACTGGGCCGACCTGTGGGGTGGCAACTCGGACTACATCCTGAAGAAGGCCGCGTTCGCGAGCACTGACACCTCCCAGGACATGCTTCACGACATCAAGTTCTCCGGTGGTCCGTTCATCCTCCAGACGTTCGACACCACCCAGGGTGTGTTCGTCCCGAACCCCAAGTACTGGGCCAAGGACCGCATCCCGCTGGTCGACAAGATGATCGTCAAGGTGCTGCCCGACACCGACACCGAATTGAACTCGTTCAAGGCGGCAGAGGTGTTCTCCATCTTCCCGCAGCCGTCGCCGGGCATCAAAGACAAGCTCGCCGACCCGAACCTGACCCTTACCTTCGGTGCGAGCGTCAGCTACGAGGGCATCTGGTTGAACCAGGCCAGCCAGAAGAACAAGGACACCGTGCTCAAGGACAAGAACGTCCGTGAGGCGTTGTTCTTCGCCATCGACCGCCAAGCCATCCTCGACCAGGTCATCCACAACATCTCGCCCGATGTCGAGATCCTGAACTGCGCCGGGTGGGTTCCAACCGTCGGGAAGTGGTGCAACCAGGATGACTTCAAGGACGTGAAGGCTGACCCGGCGAAGGTGAAGTCGCTCCTCGAGGGCGATGGTTGGGCCAAGGGGTCCGACGGCATCTACGCGAAGGCCGGCAAGCGTCTGTCGTTCACGTGGCAGACCGTCGCGGGCAACAAGCGCCGTGAGTCCATCCAGGACCTCATCATTCCGAAGCTCAAGGACCAGGGCATCGAAGCAGTGAAGGACAACAGCGACTTCGACACGCTGTTCCAGACCCGCCTGCCGACGATGGACACCGAAATGGCGTTGTACATCCAGAACGCATCGCCCGACCCGAGTGTCACGAGCATTTTGGCGTGCGAGAACATCCCGACGCCGGAGAACGGCTTCGCTGGTCAGAACCAGATCGGCTGGTGCAACCAAGACGCCACGAAGGCGATGCACGACTCCGATGCCATCGCGGACGACGCAAAGCGCCTTCCGTTGATCAACCAGATCGGCGCAGCCGAGCGTAAGGACGCGGCGTGGCTCCCGCTGTACCAGTTCCCGACGCTCACCGCGTTCAACACCACGAAGATCGGCGGCCCGGTCGGTACGTTCACGAACTCGCCTCACGGCGGCTTCGAGAACGTGTACGCCTGGTTCGTCAAGTAAGGCTGAAAACGCAATGATGGTGGGGCGCCGCGCACGCGGCGCCCCACCA
>JBEEGD010000229.1:0-7584 GCA_041166685.1 Acidimicrobiaceae bacterium
GCTGCATCAACTCGCGCGGGATCGGCCGCACTTCGCGAATGGCGCGCCAGGTGGACGTGCCGATGTCGCGGGCGCGATCTTCGCCGCCGCCCTTTTGGATGAGAAGCGCCCCGACGATCACCGCGAACAGCACGGCATCGACCACGATCGTGTTGTGGCTGGCGAAGAACACCGCTTCGCTCACCATGCCGAGTACGAGCGCGGCGAAAACGGTCCGGGGGAGGTTCTCCATCCGTCCGACGACGGCGGCGGCCAGCGCCCGCAGCAGCAGCGACAGGTCGAAGAGCGCGCCGACCGCGACGCCGTTGATCGGCATCCGGAGCAGCACGGCGATTGCGGAAAGGCCAGCGGCCAGCATCCACACGAGCGTGTTGATCCGTTTGGTCGGTACGCCGAGTAACGCGGCGCGATCGCTCGATTCGGCCGCGGCCCGAATGCCGATTCCGAATCTCGACCGCCGCAGGAACAGCGCGAGTCCCGCGGCGACGATCGGCACGACGATCAGGATCAGCAGGTGCCCACCGCTGAAGGTGGCCGGGAACCATTCGTAGCTCCAGTCGAACGGCTGCTTCGGCTGCGGGACGTTGTCGAAGTTGAAGACCTTCGGCAGGAGCTACTCGATCACTTGGAACAGCTGGGCGATGCCGATCGTCGCGACCGTCAGCTGGAGACGCGGGGCCTTGGCGAAGCGACGAATGAACACGATCTCGATCAGCGCGCCCAGTGCGATGGCGGTCACCAATCCGATCAGGGCGGCCGGGAAGAAGTTCATGCCCTTGCCGATCAACAGCGCGGTGAGCACGGCGATCGCGCCACCGATGTCGAACTGGGCGAAGTTGACGATTCGGTTGGCGCGGTACACGAGCACCAAACCGACGGCGATCAAGCCGGAGAGTGATCCGTTGACCAAACCGAGCACGAGTATCGATGTCGGCGCCGGGTAGATGATCTCTACGAGGACCAGGAATCCGAGGATCCACAGCCCAACCTTCACCGCGGAACGAATATCGCTCCGATCCAAGGTCATTCGACTCCCCCCGGAAGGATCCGGACCCTTTGTACTAGAACTCAGTCGTAGGCTTTTGCCTAGGTCGTGCAAATTATTCGGGGGGCAATGCCGATGAACCTGCGTGAGTTCTTCGAACGGTACGGAGTCTCGCTCGGCGTCTTGGCGGTGCTCGCCCTGCTGATCGCGATCGTTCCAGGAAACTCGAGTGGGACGAGCAATCAGGTGAACACCGGCACCGGCACAGGAAGCGGCGGCGTGTCACGAACCGCGACCGGCACCGGCGCGGCCGGAGCGGCCGGGACGGGCGGTGCTGCCGCGGGCGGGGGCACCGCCGGGGGCGGAACCACAGGTGCCGTTGCGGCCGGAGGCGGCACCGCCGCCGGCCCGTCGGCCGCCGACGTGACCTTCGGAACCGGTCCGAACTGCCGGCCCGATGGCCGTCAAGTCGGAATCTCGTTCTACATGGCGCCGTGCGTGCAATGGACCGGCACGAACAACGGTGGCGCGACCGCTGATGGCGTCACGGCGAAACAGATCAAGATCATCCGCTGGCTCGGATTCCAGGACGACGCGACGAAGGCCATCCTGCGGGCCTACAAGCTCTCTGACGAGGACTCCGTCATCAAGCGTTCGTACGACGCCTATCGCGCGTACTCGAACCACCACTACCAGACGTACGGCCGCGAGGTCGTGTACGAGGACTACGCCGCGAGTGCGGTCGGAACGAACGACGAGGCGATGATCGCGGATGCCGCGCAGATCGCTGACAAGCACCCGTTCGCGGTCATCGTCGGAAACCCCGCGGCCCCAATGCCGACGATCCTGGCCAGCGAGCTCAACGCGCGTGGTGTGCTGTGTTCGGGCTGCACCGTGTCGTTGTCGACGGGCTACTACAACGAGAACCCGGACATCATCGCCGGCGGTCTTCCCACGATCAACGAGTACTGCCAGCAGTCCGCCGAGTACATCGGCAAGCGCATGGCGGGAAAGAACGCGGTCTACGCGGGCGACGAGTTGAACCCCGTGCAGGCTTTCAAGACCAAGCCGCGGGTGTTCGGGCTCATGTACCTCAACGGCACGATGGGCAAGGTGGATCCTGAAGGCGAGCGCGGCCGCAAGATCTGCGAAGCCGAATTCGCGAAGTACGGGGTCTCGTTCGCGGTGCAGGTCGCGTATCTGTACGACCCCGGCCGTAACCAGAACGACGTGAGCAACATGATCGCGCAGTTCAAGAACGCCGGTGTCACCACGATCGTGCCGATTGTCGATCCGTTGTCGCCCATCCTCATCACGCCGGAGGCCACGCGGCAGAACTACTACCCCGAGTGGTTTGTCACCGGCACGGGTTTGTCCGATACCACGACGGCGGCGCGGCTCTACGACCAGAACCAGTGGCGCCACGCGTTGGGGATCACGCCATTGTGGGTCACGTGGAACGACGTCAAAACGTCGACCGGCGTGAAGGAGTACCACGACGCCCACCGCGATGCCGCCGATGGTGACGAAGGCGTGTTGTGCAACATCTACCGGGGAGTGGCGCAGCAACTCTTCACCGGCATTCACATGGCCGGGCCGAACCTCACCAAGGACACGTTCAAGGCGGGCATGTTCGCCTATCCGTTCACTCCCGAGGGAGGCGGTCGGGCGGCACTGCCGTTGGTCGGCTACACGCCGGATCTTCCGACGGCGATCAAGGACTTCGCCGAGGTCTACTACGACATCACCGAGCAGGGGCTCGACGAGCGCGGGCAGCCGGGCACCGGAATGATGATGAAGACCGACCAAGGCACGCGTTATCAGATTGGTCAGTGGCCGACCGAGGATCCGCACGCGTACCAGGGCAGTGCTGGTGGGGCGATCGCGGTGAGCGACAACCCACCCGGTGGGGGCGATCCACCGTGGACACCAGGGCCCGCGTATCCACTCGACGGCTGTCTGAGCTGTAGCTGAGCGTCGAGGCCGTTCTTTTCGACTTCAACGGCGTACTCACCACGTCGCCGTTCGCGCACATGGCCGCGCTCGGTACCGACGCGGGCGTGGACGGCCAAGTGGTGCTCGACCTCATGCTCGGTCCGTACGACGAAGACACCGATCACGCGTGGCATCGCTTCGAGCGCGGGGAGATCACGGCACAGGAGTACGGCCTCGACCTCTTCGAGCGAGCGACCGCCGCGAACGTGCAGCTCGACTTCACCTCGCTGGCCGACATGATGAGCCGGCTCGACGTGCACGACTTCGTGATCGAACGGATTCGCCGCCTACGCGCTGACGGGTACCGCACCGGCCTCGTGACCAACAACGTGAAGGAAGCGTCTCGCCAGTGGCGTGAGCTCGTCCCTGTCGACGAGCTGTTCGACGTGATCGTGGACTCGTCGGAGGTGGGCATGCGCAAACCCAACCCCGCGATCTTTCTGCACGCGCTCGAACTGCTCGGCGGAATCGCACCGGCGCGGGCCGTCTTCCTGGACGATGCGCCCGGGAACGTCGTGGGCGCGCAGGCCGCCGGTCTCCACGGGATCCTGGTCGACGCCGCCGATCCTTCCGGTGCGCTCGCGGAGCTCGACCTCTTCTTGACCGAAGGGTCAAGTTCGCGAGAATCTGCACCTGAATCGACACAGGGGGACTGATGGCCGATCCGAAGAAGGCGCGGGCGCCGTTCGCACCGTGGGACCGCCGAGAGCTGCCTGGCGCGTTCACGGTCGAGGAGTCGGCCCGACGGGTCGGGAACTACAAGTGGATCGAAATGAAGCTCTTCGAGGTGCTCGGCGGGTGGGTGGCCACCGTTCCTGAGCTCGACGTGAAGATGCGCCTCGGAACGCATTGCTACAAGCACGCCTGGCACGCGGAGCTGTGGCACAAGCGACTGCCCGAATTGCGCGAGATGAACCAGGATCGCCTCACCGAGCCGCCCAACGACGAACTCGTTGCGTTCGTTGATGCGATGACCGAGCCCGAGGCAGCCGACATGACGATCGAGAAGCTCGTCGGCGTCTACCGCGTGCTCATTCCGCACAAGATCGCGGCGTACACCTACCACCTGAACAACACGAGCACGATCACCGACGCCCCGACGATTCGGTCCCTCAAGTTTGCGCTGCAGGACGAGTTCGAGGACTGGCGCGACGGTGAGATGCTCATCCAGTCGCTCATCGACTCCGATGAAGAGGTCGACCGCGCCGCCGCTCACCAGGCGAAGCTCGAGAAGTTGATGCTGGCCGCCGGCGGCATCGCCGGGCCTGGCACAATTGGCTCGGCCTACGACACGAAGCAGGAGGTCCACGCATGAGGAAGATCTTCCCCGCGGATTTGCTGGCCCGCGACGAGCGCTTCGTGCGCCTCACGACGGAGCAGCGATTCATGGACCCGCGTTCGCCCGGCTCTCGATCCAACCCGCGAGGTGCGCTGAAGCTCACCCCTTCGCGGCCCGACGCGCCCGACGCGGCGCGCGCATTGATGCACGGCATCTTCGTCGGTGAGGTCCAAGCCCTCGAGGGCGCCGGTCGCACCTGCTGGGACTTCGAAACGGGTGACGGCGCCGACGACACGCCGTTCGCGTTGAAGCTCGACATGGCTCGGCAGTGCTGGGACGAGGCTCGCCACTGCGAGATCTCGGTGAAGCTCTCCGACTGGATGGGAACCGAGCTGGGTGAGTTCTCCGAGTCGACGTTCCTCTACGAAGCCGCGTGCAACCCCGATCCGGTGTTACGACTCACGGGCGTGAACCGCGCGCTCGAAGGTCTTGCCATCGACGTCTTCAACACGATGAAGGAGTTCGGCGACATCGCCGGAGACCCCGTGCTCGAGTTCTGCGAGGACTGGATGCTGGCCGATGAGGTCACGCACGTGAAGATGGGCAGCGACTGGCTGCGTCGCCTCACGGAGAAGGATCCCGAACGGCGCGAGCGCGCTCTCGAATTCCAGCGCGTCGTCGACAAGCTCTTCTCCTTGGGTGGCTTCCGTGGCGAAGACGACGACAGTCCCATCCGCCTCGCTCGCCGCTTCCGCGAGCTCGCCGGCTTCGACAAGGAAGAAATGGACGACCTTGCCGAGATCTCGCGCGAGGCCAAGGCCGACGCCGACCGCATGCGGGAACAGCTCGTCGCTGAGGCCACCGGGTAGTCGCCTTGACCGTCAGCGTCGTCCCGGACACCTTCACACTCGTCAGTTACGACGCCGCGGAGATCGCGTCGATCATCGACGATCTCATCGGCGCGATCGGATTGCCATCGGACCTCGACGTGCGGCTCGAAGTCGACGAGTCGACGCCGTTGGGCCGAGCGATGGTCCAGTCGATCCGGCCACTGGTCATCACCGTCGAGAGCGGCGCACTCGAGGATCCGAAGCGTCCGCGGAACCTGTCGCGCACCGGCAGCGCCGATGTGCTCGGACGGTTGATGTTCCGCGTGCACGATCGCCTCGATCCTTCATTCGGCGATCCTCCCGAGGACGACAAGCTGACGCTGCCGCAGTCGGTGGCGTGGGACGCGTATTGCGTCGGGCGGCTCGTACGCCTCGGGTTCCAGCACTACGACAACCGTCAGCGCCGGCTGTACCACTTCCGCAATCGCCACGGCTTCAGCGATGCCGCCGATGATGCGTTCGAGCGGCTCTGGACCGCCGACGGGCTTGCATGGTCCGACATCACCGCCTTGAGCGACAACGCCGTGGGCACCGCCGCCTGAGTCTTTCGTTCTGGCGTCAATCAGTCGGCGATGGACCGCGTGGGTGACGCCAGAACGTCTTAGTTGAGGTCGTGGGCGGAGATCGCTTCCAGGAGGTCGATCTGGGGCGGTGAGGCCAGGAGGCCTTCGCAGGCCTTGGCCATTTCGACCATGTCGGCGGAATCAAAGTGAGCCCGCTGAGCCTCGGGCGATTCCCATTTCTCGATGATCACGAAGCGTCCCGGTAACGTGGCGGAGGCGCACAGGTCGAGGTTGCGGCATCCCGGGTGACCTCGGCTCAGTACGACGTACTTCGCCAGGATCGACTGCAGGGGCTCCGGCTGGGCGGCTTCGAACACCAGCGTCACGATCGTCAGCTCGACCTCGGACACGCCCGGAACCTTACGAGACCGGCGCGCGAGGCAGGAATCCACAGGTGAGCAGCGAAGTCATGCATCAGACAAGTACGCAGAAACAGATGAACCGATGGTCAAGCGGCAGTCGCTGGCGGCCGAAGAATTCCTTGACGGAACTGGTGGAAATCACTCGGAACGGCAGGTTGGCAGTCTTGACCGGCCCAGTATCGTAAGCATCGGACTTTCATCGGCTGCGGCCGGGGTCCAGCTCGGCGGGGCTTCACCCCTCCGTCGCGGCGTCCTGAAGTAGTTTCACCATCGAATCCGAGGAGAGGGCTCTCTTGCCCAAAGAGCGTGTTGAGCGGGACGAGGAAGATCTTGTCCGCCTCTACCTCACCGATATTGGGCAGTATCCGCTGCTCACGAAGGACGACGAGGTTCGGCTCGCCCAGGCCATCGAGGGCGGCAACGAGGCTCGCATCTCCCTCGACCGCGGGGGCAAAGAGCTCACCCCAGCCCGCAAGCGCGAGCTGCGACGCCAGGCCCGCGATGGCGAGGACGCCGAGCGCACCTTCGTGCAGTCCAACCTGCGTCTGGTGGTCTCGATCGCGAAGAAATACCAGGCCTCCGGCCTGCCGCTCCTCGACCTGATCCAAGAGGGCAACCTCGGCCTGATGCACGCCGTCGAGAAGTTCGACTGGCGCAAGGGCTTCAAGTTCTCCACGTACGCCACCTGGTGGATCCGTCAGGCCATCACTCGCGGCATCGCCAACACCGGCCGAACCATCCGTCTCCCGGTGCATGCCGGCGACACCCTTGCCCGGCTGCAGAAGGCTCGCGCCCGGCTCGAGCTCAAGCTCGGACGCCCGGCCACGCTGGCCGAGCTCTCGGCTGAGGTAGAGATGCCGGAGGACAAGGTGACCGAGGCGCTGCGCTTCGCGGCCGAGCCCCTGTCGCTCTCCGAGCCCCTGCGGGAGGACGGCGACGCCGAGCTCGGCGACGTGGTCGAAGACCGCTCGGCCGAATCTCCTTTCGAGGTCGCCGCCACGGCGCTGCTGCCCGATGAGATCGCACGGCTACTCGCACCTCTCGACGAGCGCGAGCGCGAGATCCTGAAACTTCGCTTTGGTCTCGATCGTGGTGAGCCCCGCACCCTCGAAGAGGTGGGTGAGCATTTCAACCTCACCCGCGAGCGCATTCGCCAAATCGAGGCGAGGGCGATGTCGAAGCTGCGGCACCCGTCGAGCGACACCGGTGCCCGCGATCTGCTCGCTGTCTGATCTGTACCTGACTAGACACGCGTCGCACTCAAAACCACCCGTTTAGGCCATAGCTGAAGCGCGGCTTCTCGCGAAAACTGTCCGAATCGGGCTAAGCGGGGAGTTACTTCCATGAACGTCGCGTTTCGTCGCTTCTTCGCGGTCTTTTCTTTGATCGCACTCGTCTCGGTTGTCGCCGCGGCACCATCGAACGCCGCCACACCGACCGGATTCGGCAGTGCGGGCGGGACGACCACGCTGATTTCGGTCGACTACGGCGACATTCTCAAAGCCTCGCT
>JBEEGD010000230.1:0-6050 GCA_041166685.1 Acidimicrobiaceae bacterium
GACCTCAGCGCGTTCTCGAGTCTGGCCATGATCGAAGAAACCCTCCGCATCGTTCGCGCTCGATTCGATGAGCGCGGGCGCGAGTAGTCGGTACGATCTCGAAGATGGCTGAGCGAGTGAAGGTCACCGAGGCAGCCCGGCGGACCGGTGTCTCAGGTACCGCCATCTTTCTGGCGATTCGACACGGCGACATCAGCTCGGAGCGGGACGAGCTTGGCTACGACTGGGTCGATCCTGAAGAAGTCATGACACTCGTAGTGGCCCGCTAGGAGTTGCTGCTCATGGCTGAGAACGACGAGAAGGCGCCGCCGCCTTCGCCGAAACTGTAGGAAGCGGCGCTCACGGACAGGTGAGCGCGGCCTCCTTCAGCATCTCGGCGTACTGGTTCCGGCCTTCGGCCGTGTAGTGCTTCTGGTCGGGCTCGAGCCACTCGGGATGCGGCTTCGCCCGGGCGTTCCAGTCGATGACATGCACGTTCGGGTGGGCGGCCACGATGGCGGTCACCTGCGCGTTGAAGACCGTCATGTTGTTCGAGCCCTCGTACGGCTTCGGCCACACGACGCACTTCGTGGCGGGCAGCTCGTTGAAGAAGTCGGCCCACGGTTGGGCGCCCTGCCTCTCGGCATCGTTCGTGCCCAATGCCAGGACGAGTCGGTTGACCGTGTCGCCCAGAATTATTGCGCGGTGGTCAGGGAGCGTTGCGCCTGCGAACGCGTGCTCGTGCGTGTCGACCTCGTTGTCGGCGATCTCGTGGTACCGCGCGGACGAGAGCACGGTGAGCGAGTCGCCGTAGATCGCGACCTCGGGGAGCGGAGCGGTGTTGGTGGGCGGCGGCTCGCTGGTCGCGGCGACTGGTCGCGCCGTGGGCGGTGGCGTGGTGGTCGGCGGCGCGCTGGTTGACGACTCGATGGTCTCGGAGCCGGTCGTGATTGGCACCGATGGTTCGGTCATCGGGGTGGTGGGCACGGCCGTGGTTGACGTCGCCGGCGCCGCGCTCGTGGTCGACGTTGACTTCGGCTTCGAGTTTGCCTTGGCAGGTGTGAGTGGTGTCATCGCGACCCGCCCGTCGTGAGGCGACGACCGCCCGTCGGCGACGACGGCGATCACGCCCGCGATCAAGACGACGGCGGCCATCCACCGCACAAGGCGTGGCTTCACTCCCGTACAAATTCGACAGCTGCGGCGGTTGCGCCTGTTGCTGCTGCCGTGCATCGTCACCTGTTGGCACGGATCATCGCCGCTCAGCCTCCTGGTTTGAAAGGCGAGAGAAATTTCCTTCAGAAATGCTTGCGCATCGAACTGGCGTTCGATAGAGTGCAGACACCTCGTGAGTCGGGTTCACGACTCTCCTTCCCCCGCTCGTTTCCGGCGTTGTGTGAGGAGGTGTCGTGTCCGCAGAGCTTTTGTCCTCGGTCGACGCCTTCATCGCGGAGCTCGGGTCCTTCGAGCCCCGCCTCTACGGCCCGGATCAGTGCGTCGCCATGGTCGAGCGGCTGGCGCGCCTCGAGAAGGCGTGCGCGGCGGCGCGGGCTCGTACGGCCGCGCGGGCGGCTGAGTGCGGCGCCCATCGGCGCCAGGGTTTCGTCAAGCCAAGCGACTGGTTGGCGCGCGCTACGGGATCCTCGACGAGCGAGGCGGAGCGCGAACTCGACACCGCGAAGCGTCTCGACGAACTGCCAGCGACCCGTGAGGCTGTGAGCAGCGGGGAGCTGTCACTCGGCCAGGCCCATGAGGTGACGGAGACGGAGGCCGCCTGCCCCGGGTCTGAGAGGGAGATGCTCGAGAAGGCGAAGAAGGAGAGCCTCAAGAGCTTGAAGGAGGAAGGGCGCAAACGGCGAATGGCGGCCGTCGACCCGGAAGACCTCGCACGGCGCCAACGCGATGCTCGATTCCATCGCCAGTGGCGGGACAAGTACGGGATGATTCGTTACTTGGGGGCGATGATGCCGACGGCGGGTGTGCCGTTCATGAACCGCATCGATGTCGAGACCGATCGTGAGTGGCGGAGGGCGCATCGGGGCGGCAAGACCGAGCCGCGCGAGCGCCACGCGGCCGACGCGTTCGCCAAGGTCGTGTCAGGAGGTGGCGCGGGTCATCCGGTGAAGGCCGACGTCGTGTACGTGTGCGACATCAACAGTGGACGGGCGCACATCGTGGGGGGCGGACCGGTTCCCGTGGCGACGATCGACGAGGCCGCCCGTGACGCATTCGTGAAGGCCGTGTTGCACGATGGCACCCAGGTCGACACGGTGGTGCATTACGGCCGCAAGGCGATGCCGGCAGTCGTGCGCACGGCGCTGTCACTCGGTGATCCACCGGATTTCGAGGGCATCAAGTGCGTCGACTGCGATCGCAACCTCGGATTGCAGTGGGACCACGTCGACCCGGTAGCCAACGGCGGCCCGACGACGCGCTCGAACTTCAAGCCTCGATGCGTGCCATGCCACACCGCAAAGACCGAACGCGATCGGCTCGCCGGACTCTTGAAGCGAGGTCGCCCGCGAGACCCGCCGCCATGATGCCGCTCGGGCCGGGTTGTGTCGCACCCCCACGCCATACTCGTGGCCGATCAGCGATGAGTTTTCCGTGCCTACGCCGTCAGAGGTGGTGACGGCAAAACTCTTGGAGGACCGATGGCCTTTCACCCCTACCTCTTCTTCAGTGGCAACTGCCGCGAGGCGTTCACCCGCTACCACGAGATCTTCGGCGGCGAGGTCTTCCTGATGCCGATGTCGGAAGTGCCCGCGGGTACGGAAGTCCCGGCGGGGCAGCCCGACCTGATCATCCATGCGGCGTTGACCGTCGACGGGAGTCTCCTCATGGCGTCCGACGACCCCACAGGCGACGGCGGGCCGGCGAGAGGGATGTCGGTCAGCTACGTGGCGAAAGACATCGCGGAGACCAAGCGGGTCTTCGACGCGCGGGCAGAGGGCGGAGAGGTCACCGCTCCGCTGTCGGAGACGTTCTTCTCACCGATGTTCGGCATGTGCGTGGACCGGTTCGGCATTCCGTGGATGGTGAACACAGAAGCCGCCGAAGCGCCCTAGCTCGGCCGCTTCGTGGCCGCTCTGACCCGCGGCTACTTGCAGCCGTCGTCGCCAGCACCGTGGTGTCGGGCGACTAGGCCGGGGAGGCGTCCGTGAGTTGCCTCGGCGCGGCGGCGAGCGCCAGCAGATGCTGCATCTGATGCATGGCCCATTGGCGCATGACGATCTCGACAGGTCGCTCCAGCATCCTCGCGGGGCCGCGACCGATGCCGTGGACTTCGACGCCGATCTCGCAGCCGCGTGCGGTCGGAGTGGCGACGCCGATCATCCGGGCGTCGAACGGTCCCTCGAGCGAGCGGATGTCGATGGCGCCGGCCTTGTGGTGCGTGGGTTCGTCGACGGCACGCACCACGCATCCCATGCGGATGTCGCGACGCACGACCCGCAGTCGTACGTCGATGCGATCATCGACCGTCACGGTGCGCTCAGGCCCCACGAGCTCGACGCCGGCGAACGCATCCCAGCTCCGGAGGTCGGCGATCGTGCGGAACACGTGGTCCACCGGTGCCTCGGACTGTGCCTGGATTTCGAAGGAGATCGCCATCGTTCGTCTCTCGTCGTCGCCGCGGCGCGCCCGAGCACGCCGCCACCACACCATCACCCATCACGGGGTTGCCTCGTGGCGACAACTTGCTTACTGGCGCCGGTCGTCGGTCACGCGGCACAGGCGGGGACGGCCGTCGTGGGCGAGCAGGTGGTAGGAAACGGGCATGACGCAATCGAGGGTGACGTCGACGTCGCCGGGCGAGGTCTTCGCTCGTGCCCTGGCCGCCAAGGATGCGGATGGGTTGCGGCGCGTGTTGCAGCCCGAGCTCGATTTTCGAGCGATGACGCCCGGCAAGTTCTGGGAGGCCAGCGATGCCGACACCGTCATCGACGACATCGTGTTCGGCCGGTGGTTCGAACCGACTGACGAAATCCGCGAACTGATCGCGCTCGAGACGGACACGGTCGGGCATCGGCACCGCGTGGGCTACCGGTTGCGCGTCAAGAACGCTGACGGCGAACACGTGGTGGAGCAGCAGGCGTACTACGAGCTGCAGGACGAACGGATCTCCTGGTTGCGGATCATGTGCGCCGGCTACATGCCCGTCGCCAAGCCATAAGGTCCGCCCGTGACTCCCGAGGAGTGCCTCATCATCTACGGCCCGGCGTGGTTCGAACGCGATCCACAGCAACGGGTCGAAGTTCTGCGGCAGTGCTGCACGGAAGACATCGTGTTCATGGACCCGCGGCTCGGCCGGCTCGAAGGCCTCGAGGCCGTGGCCGACATGATCGGCGGCTACATGGGGGAGATGGCCGGCACGCCCGACGGTTCGCCAACGGAGAGCGTCGGCAAGGAGCGCGGTCGCGAAGGCGGAGGTGTCGGCGTCGACGTGGTGACGCCGATCGATGTGCGCCACGGCTTCTTCCGCTACAGCTTCGTGTGGACGCTGCCTGACGGCACGAAGTCCGGAGGCACAGACTTCTGTGAGCTCGCGGACGACGGTCGCATGAAGCTCATCACCGTGTGGCCCGCCGACGACAACTTCCCGTTGCCGATCCGCTGACAGGACCGCGGGCGAGAGCGCGCCGCGATCGACAGCTCAAAACACCGGCGTCGTCAGCTCTTGGCCGGCGAGCACGGCACCGGCGGTGGTGAGCGTGTCGGCTTTCACGAGGAAGTGTTGCGTGAGGGCGTGAATGTCGCGGAGGCGACGCTGCAGCGGGCTGTCCAGGTAGAGCGAGCTGCTTCCCGCGGCGCGGTACGCAGTGTCGACGACCGATACGGCCCGCGCCGTCACCCAGGCACCCGTGGCCCGGATGTGGGCCCGCTGTTCGAGGGTGAGCTCCGCGCCTTCGACGGCGGACGCCCACGCGACATCGGTGTCGGCGTGCAGCAACGCACGTGCGGCGCGTAGGTCGGTGTCGGCGGTGGCGAGCTCGTACTGGAAGTGCGGGTTGGCCGCGAGCGGTGCGTGGGCCAGCAGCGGCATCTTGTCGGCGGCGAGCGCGAGGAGGTCGTCGAGCGCACCCTGCGCGATGCCGATGGCCACGCTGGCGATCTCGAGCGAGAACAGGGCGGGCGCCGGCAGATGGAGGATCGGCTCGTCGAAGCACCGGTCCCCGGCGAACACCAGGAACGTGCGCTCGGCCGAAACGAGGACGTCATGCGCGGAGAAGTGGTGGCTGCCGGTGCCGCACAGGCCCGACACGTTCCATGTGTCCTCGATCTCGACCTCGGACGGCGAGAAGACCGCGATGCGAAGTTGCGGTTCGTCGCCTTCCATGTCGATGCAGTTGCCGAAGAGCCACGTGCAGTGCTGGCAGCCGCTGACGAACGACCAACGTCCGTTGACGCGGTAGCCGCCGTCTTCGCGCACGGCCATACCGCTCGGGTTGAAGGCGCCTCCGGCGATCACGTCGGGTCGGCTGGCGTAGAGCGCGTCGAACGTCGAGCGAGGGAGGCCGGCGAGATCGCACCACGCGCTCGAACCGATCATCACCGTCCAGCCGACCGCGGCGTCGGCCCGCGCGAGGGCTTCGTAGATGCGCAGCGCCGCGGGCAGATCGAGGCCGTGGCCGCCGTGGCTCGTCGGCAGCAGCATGCGGAAGCAGCCGGCGTCGGTCAGTTCGGCGAGCACGTCGGCGGGCAGGCGTCGGGCCGATTCGATCTCGGCGGCGCGGGCCGTGATCGTCGGGGCGAGGTCGTTCACCGCCTGCAAGATCGCGGCAGCGGGGGCGGGGGCATCGAGGGTGGTCACGGTGTTCACCTGTGTCTCTCTTCGTAGGATCTCGTCAGGGCCGCAGCAGTTGGGTTTCGGCCGCGTGGCGGGCCCGGAGCTCGTCGTCCCAGCCGCCGTTGCAGTAGCCGACGACGTCGGTGATTCGGCCGTCGCGCACCTGGCAGAACCACAGGCGGCGGGCGACTTCGTTCTTGCTGCCGTGCTCGGTCTGCTCGTGCTCGGTGAGGAACCCGGAGACCGCGGGCACGGTGCGCAGGACCTTGACGCGGATCTCCGC
>JBEEGD010000231.1:0-20520 GCA_041166685.1 Acidimicrobiaceae bacterium
ACGAACAACGGCGCGATCAAGTCGTCGACACCAAGACGAGTCTCGGCGACCATGCGACGCAATGCGGGTGTGCGACGCAATCGCCGCAACCGCCGCTGAGGGAAGCTCATTGCTCACAATCCTAAAGCGTGAAGGTCCAACTCCAAGAAGGACGGCACGACCATGTCGGCGGCGGACAGGTCGAGGCCGCTGGTCATCCGGTTGGGAACGGCGACGCAGAACAACCCCGCGGCCTTCGCCGCCGCCACACCGTTCGGTGAGTCCTCGAACGCCGCCGCTTCGCTCGCGTCGACCCCGATTGTGTCCAGCGCTCGGCGATAGACCTCCGGCTCTGGTTTCGCGGGAACACCGTCTTCGCTGGTGCTGATGGCCGAGAACCGATCGAGCAGACCGAGGCGGTCGAGGTGCTCGGTCACCCAACCGACGGTCGAGCTCGACGCCACGGCCAGAACCAATCCTGCGTCGACGGCGCGGGCCGTGAAGTCGGCCACTCCTGGCAGGGCCTCCTCGGCAAGCAAGCGCTCGTGATGCGCGGACCGTCGACGCTCCGTCAGGGCGTCTCGATCGCTCAAGAGTCCGACCGCGGACTCGAGATCAGCCAACCAGTGACGGCCGTGCGTGCCGATGCGGCTCTGCCACTGCGCGACGGTCAGCTCGACACCATGCTCGGCGTAGATCTCCCGGGCGGTCTCGTACGACGAGGTCTCGGTGTCGCAGATGAGCCCGTCGAAGTCGAAGACAAACCCGCGCAGCATCACGGTGGAATAGCAGGAACGTTGGCCGGTTCGACACCGAAATACGCGCGCAGCAACAGATCCACGGTTCCGTCGTTGCGCATTTCGCGGATGACGTCGTTGATCAGTGCGGTGTTGGGAGAGCCCAGGCTGAGCGCGAGCGCGTACTGCTCACCGGTCCGGAACTGTCCCGCTACGGCGAGAGCAGGATTCGCCTCTGCGATCACGAGCGCATCGGGTGTTTCCAACATCAACGCGTCGACGCGACCCTCAGCCAGGAGCCGGACTCCGTCGGCGTTGTTCACCACGACCTCGGGTTCCGTCGACGGCTTGACGCGGGTTCGGATCACCTCGATACCCGTGGGGTTGCGGAGCGTCACGGCCCATCGGAGCGCCGCGGCCGCGGCCACGCTGTCCACCACTGTGCCCTTCCGCACGACGACACCCTGGTCTGCACCCAGATACGGCTCGCTCAGATCGAGCGCGCGAGCCCGCGCGTCGGTGATGGTGATCCCGCCGAGCATGACATCGCACTTGCAGTCCTGACCCGTCATCATCAGCACGAGCGAGCTCTGTACAACCTGGATGGATGGCACCCGCAACCGTCGGGCGAGCTCGGACGCAAGGTCGAACTCGAACCCCCCGGTGACGAGCTCTGCGCTCGGCCCGATGTACCAGGGCCGCTCGAGCCGCTCGGTACCGATGATGAGAGTCCCTGGCCTGCGGGTGTGGAAACCCTCACTGCCGGGGAGGGTCGTCGGCTCGACGGTCGTGGTGGTCGCGCCAGCGGAAGCCGCGGGGGCGGGCGCCGTCGTCGTCGTTGTCGTCGGCGCGGGGCTGGCCGAAGAACACGCAACAACGATCGTCATGAGGACGCCGAAGACGATCGTCGTCGGGGCTGCCCTCAAGGTTTGACCACGACGGCCTCGGCGATCGCGTCGATCAGGCCATCGATCGAATGCACTGGCGCTTCAACGTCGACCGTCAACCCGTGAGATCGAGCGGTCCTCGCCGTGACCGGACCGATACACGCGACGAACGGCGGAACTCTCGTTGGGCCAGCGACCTCCAGGAATCGCTCGACGGTCGACGACGATGTGAAGGCAATGATGTCGGCCTCTGCGGCCGCATCGAGCGCCGATTGCGGAGGGGTTGCCGTCCGGGTTTGGTAAGCCTCCACGACGTCGACGCGCCATCCGAGCGCGCGCAGCCCGTCCGGCAATACATCGCGGGCAATCGCAGCCCGCGGCAGCAAGATGCGCCCACGGTCGCGTTCATTGGGCGGATCGAACGCATCGAGGAGCGACTCGGCGACGAAGTCGTCAGGGAGAAGGTCGGCGCGGATGCCGGCCGCGCTCAGAACATTCGCGGTACCGGGACCTATCGCCGCCACCCGCACGCCGCCGAGATCCCGCGCGTCGCGCAAGCATTCGAGGAACCGGGCTGCGCCATTCGCCGAGGTGAGCACGATCCAGTCGTACGAACTGGCCTGTGCCGCTGCCGTTCTCAATGCAGCGCCGCCGTCTGCGGGGTCGTCGATGACGATCGTCGGCAGCTCGACGACCGATGCGCCGAGCGCCAAGAGACGAGACTTCAACCCCGACGCCTGCGCACGAGCGCGCGTGATGACCACACGCTTGCCGAAGAGCGGACGGCGTTCGAACCAGGCCAGATCTTGCGCAGCCACTTCGCCGATGACGATCGTCGCCGGAGCCTCGAGGCTGCAGTCACCAATGGTGCCGAGGGTCGCTCGCACGGTGTGCTGCTGGGGTCGCGTACCCCACGTGATCGAGGCGACGGGGGTACCGGCCGGCCGGCCGCCGGCCATCAGACGTTCCGCGATGTGGCCGATGCGGGCCACACCCATCAAGACGACGATCGTGCCCCCCACTCGCGCCACTGCTTCCCAGTCGACCGTGCCCGCGTCACCGGCGTCTGCATCTTCATGGCCGGTCACCAACGTGACCGACGTCGATGAGTGGCGCAGGGTGATCGGGATGCCGGCATACGCGGGTACGGCGATCGCCGACGTGATGCCGGGAACGACTTCGAAGGGCACGCCGGCGTCGAACAGCGCGGCAGCCTCCTCACCGCCGCGCGCAAACACGAACGGGTCCCCGCCCTTGAGACGCACGACGCGCTGGCCGGCCTTCCCTCGTTCGACGAGCAACGCGTTGATGTCGTCTTGCGTCATGTCGGCCCGACCCGGCGCCTTCCCGACAGAGATGCGCTCGGCATCGGCGGGCGCCAGCTCGAGCAGGCTGGCCGCGGACAGCCGGTCGTACACGACGACGTCGGCCTCACTCAGCAGCTCGGCGGCCCGCACCGTGAGCAACCCGGGATCACCGGGGCCCGCGCCCACCAAGAAGACCGTCATGGACTGTGCAGGTTAGGGCGCCACCCCTTTGCGTTTTCGGGCCGTCGCTCGCGAATGAGGCTCTATGACGCTAGAGGTCGAGGCGCTCCGTCCAATGGGGGGCAGCGTCGATGCGGCGGTAGACCTCGGCCGCGTTGGTCCAGCGCTCGCGCGCCCCGTCGTGGTCACCGGTCGCGGCACGCGCCCGAGCCCACTGGATCCACGCGTCGGCCTCGAGCCACACCCGGCCACCCTGGCGCAACCCGGAGACCGCGGCAGCGAAGTGCTCGTCCGCGTCGGCCGGGCTTCTTTCGGCCGCGGTCACCACCCCATCGGCGAGGGCGACCCTCGAGGGCAGCTTCCCGAACCCGTCACCGGCAGTGATGCGTTGCGCGTGAGCGACATGGTCGCGGCCGGCCGGAGGGTCGAGGAGAGCCAGCTCACAACGGATCGCCACCTCCTGCACCGCGGCGCCTGCGGCGAGCGCGATCTCCAGTGCCTCGTCGAGCAGGGAGCGCGCGTCGTCGACGAGTCCGAGCATGCGCAATGACGAGGCCGCCAGGTGAAGGTGCCAGAGCAGCGTCCACGTGTCCCCACCTGTGCGGAGCTCCCGGAGAAGCTCGACCATCTCGGCCCGAGCGGCGAAGGGGTCTGCCCCCAGACGGTCGGCAATTGCTGGCGTCCACCCGCCGCGCCAGTGCGCTTCGAGCTCTTCCAGGCGACCGAGTTCGAACAGGCAGCGGCGATGGTTCATCGTCAAGACTGATGCGGCGCGAGGCGCATCGTCGAACAGTGACGTGGCCATCTCGCGGGTGTACCACGCGTCGGCCGAGACGGGATCGTCGAGTGCGAGGTAGAGGTAGCCGCGATTCCAGCAGGTGAGCAAGACGAGGAACGGGCTCGCGTTGGCCTCGGCGATGGCGTACGCCTCTTCGATCAGCTGTCCGCCGTCGACCGGCGCACCACTCTCGAACACCGAGAGACCCTGCAGCAGCGTCGCGTTGGCGCCAAGCACGTGATCGCCGAGTTCGACCGCGATCTGATGGGCCCGATCGGCTGCGGTACGAGCGTCACCGAGCTGCAAGACGCGCAGCGTCGCGTTGGCGATGCCCATCTGCAGGTAACCGGCTGGTCGATCGCGGTCTTCACCGAGGACACCGGCAGCTTGCTCCAAATGTCGAAGCCCGCTGGCGACGTCGAGCCCACTCGTCGTGCCGACCATCGCGAGGTGCGCACCCAGTTGCGAATGGATCGTGGCGGCGCGGCGCGATTCGCCGTAGCGCTCGTAGATGGCGAGAGCGTCCTCAGCGTGACGCACGCCGTCGTCGGGGTTGTCACCGGTGAAGATGCGCAGCTTGCCGAGCCGCTCGAGCAGTCGAGCGCGCTCGAGGTCGTTGTCGCGGCCACCGAAGTCTTCCAACACCGCGATCGCGCCTTCGAAATGGCTGGCTGCCTCCTCGTACGCGAACACGCGAAGGGCAGCGTCGCCGGCCCGTACCGACCACACCACCGCGGCCGCTGGATCGGCAGCCGCGCCCGCTTGACGCTGGTGGATGGCGAGGGCGCCAACGTGCTCCACCAGACGGTCGGCTGCGAATGAAGCTTCGATGGCTTTGGCTGCAGCGAGATGCAGCCGCTGACGGCGCGGGAGGCTGAGTTCGTCGTAGAGCGTCTCCCGGACAAGCCCATGACTGAACGTGTAACTCGGTTCGTGCGTGGGTGCCTCGACCACGAGCTGGAGCGCGAGGGCCTCATCAACCGCCGCGAGCACCGCGTCGTCGTCCGCGTCGAGCATGCGCCGAACGACTTCATGGGTGAAGGTACGACCGAGCACTGCGCCCGCAGCCAGGAGTTGCTCGCCGGTCGACGACAGCCGGGAAAGGCGGCGACCGACAACTTCGCGCACACCTTCGGGCACCCCCAGGTCATCCCACGAGGGGACGGTGATGTCCCATCGCCCGTCGCGCCGCTCGAGGGATCCGGTTTCGATGAGGTGGAGCAGGATCTCTTCGATGAAGAAGGGGTTGCCTTCGGCCGCGTCGCCCAATGCAATCGCGAACTCCTGGTCTTCCGTATCGAGGACGTACCCCGCCTGGCCCTCGATGAGCGCGACGACTTCGCCGTTCGACAGACCGCGAAGCGCGATGCGCTCGTACAGATGTTCACGCCGCAATTCGGAGAGCACGTCGCCGAGCGGGTGAGCCCGCGACACCTCCGTGTCGCGGTACGTACCCACGACGAGCATGCCGACGTTCGCAGGGCGACGAACCAAGTGACGGATCGCGAGTAGCGACGGTTGGTCCGCCCATTGCAGGTCATCGAGCACCAGGACCATGGGATGGTGCTCGGCCAACCCATCGAGCAGGGTTCCCAATTCGTCGAGCAAGCGGGTGCGCTCGACGGCCGGATCGTCGTCGGCGGCAGCAGCAGCAGCAGCAGCACCGTCGTCGCGCGAGATGTCGAGCTCGGGAAGCAGATGGACGAGGTCGCGCGACAGGTGATCGACTTCGACGGCTCCGTCGGCGATCAAGGCGCGCAAGATCTCGACGAAGGGCTGCAACGGGACGACCGCATCGTCGTCACACCCGCCGAAGAGCACGAGCGCACCGTCCCGGTGCGCGATCACCGCCAGTTCCTCCGCGAGGCGAGTCTTCCCGATGCCCGGTTCACCGCCGATGAGTGCGAGCTGGCGCGTGCCCCCTTGCGCTTTGTGCCAGAGCTGGCGCAGCCCGGCCAGCTCCTCTTCGCGTCCAACGAACGGAGTCCGAGTTTCGAAGAGGGCACGAGGCAGCGAAGGTCGCTCCAGTCCCTCGAGCAACACCTTCGCCTGCTCGACGATGGCCGCTGCCCCCAATCGTTCACCGCCGGCGATCGCATCCTCGAGGAGCGCTCGCGCTCGGCGACGATCGGGGAGCCAGCCTCGGAGGAGGAGCATCCTCGCCCAGTCGAGACGCGTGAGCGCCGCGTAGCCCTCTGCCTCGAGGGCGACGTGAGCGCCAAGGGCGCGTTCGAAGTAGCTGTCGGCCTCATCCCAGCGACGAGAGACGGTGGCCACGACCCCGAGGTAGCGGTCGACCGCGCCGAGGAACGTCGGCCCTTCCGCGATGCAACGACCGCTGTACGGGGCAAGCAGCTCGTACAGCTTCGACGCGATGGCGCGGTCACCGAGCTGGCCACAGGCGTGCGCGCAGAAGGCGATACCGGACAACCACATCAAGTCTTCGGGAAACGATGCGAAACCGTCGCGGGCCAAGTCGTCCAACACCGCTTGGGCCTCGTCGCGCCGACCGAGCTCCACGTACAGGACGGCGAGACCGGCGCGGAAGGTCGCGAGTGCGGGCGCCGCCTCGGTGGCCGCGGCCAACAACGGCTCGAGCTCGGGCAGCCGGCCTTGGAAGAACCGAACGAGACCGAGTTGGCCGGCGTACATGATGAACGAGTCGGGTTGTTCGGCGTCCTGGCCCAGCTGCAATGCCTCCGACAACAGCCGCTCGGTGTCGTCGAAGCGACCGGCGATGAACGCCCGATTCGCCCGTGCCGCGGTGGACACCCACTGCAGCATTGCGTCGCGCGTCGCAGCCACGGCGTCGAGCGCGCGTTCGAGCACTCGGTCCGCTTCGGCCAAATCACCATCGGCCAGCAGCATGTGCTGGCGGCTGAATGCCGCGAGCACACCAAGGTTGGGATCGCCGATGCGGGCAGCCAGTTCCTGTTGCTCGATGACAAGGCGTCGGCGTTCGTCGAATGTCTTCGCGTGGCCGATGGCATCGCAGCGATAGCTCAACGCGTGCGCCAGCGTGTACGGATCGTCGAGTCGCCGAGCGATGGCTATCGCCTCGGCACTCAACCGGTCGCGCCGGTCGAAGTCGCTGTCGAAGGTGATCTCGATGGCGAGGTGTGCAAGCAGCTCGGCCCGTTCGGCGGAGTCATCGCCTCCGATCAACGAAAGCGCTTCCTCCAACAAGGCCACACGATCGGTGTCGACGGCGCCGAGCCCGCTGAAGGTCGCCCGGAAGTTCGCAAGTGCTGCCTGTACAAGAAGATCGGTCGCTCCGGCAGCCCGGGCAAGGTCGGCCGCCTCGAACAGCGTCGATCGATAGTCCGGGTTGGCCAACCGCCGCTGAAGGGCGCCCACTCGCAGCAGAGCTTCGGCACGCCGCCGGTCGTCGTCCGCGTCAGCCAGAAGGTCGAGCGCACGTTGATACAGCTCGATGGCCTCTTCGTCGGCGAGCTGTTCGATGGCCCGGTCGCCGGCGCGCAATGCGTAGTCCGCGGCCCGAACCTGATCGGCGCCTCCGCGGATGAAGTGATGCGCGAGCAGCGGCAAGTGCTCATCAGTCCGTTCCCCGTGACGGTCCTCCCACGACTCGCCGATCCGATTGTGCAAATGGGCCCGTTCAATCGGGTCGAGCGCGTCGTACAGCGTCGAGCGCACGACAGAGTGCACGAAGGCGTACCGCGCCCGTGGGCCGGACCGTTCGCGGACGATCCCGCCGTCGGTCGCCTCATCGAGTGCAGACAGCAACTCCTCTTCCTCGAGTTCCGCGACGTCGGCGAGGACGGAGATGTCGATGTCGTCACCCATGACCGAGGCCACTGAAAGGACGTGCCGCGCGTTCGGCGACAACGGCTCGAGTCGACGGGCGGCCAGCGTCCTCACACTCTCTGGCACGACCGAGGTCGTATCGCCGCCTTCACGCGTGAGGTGACGTAGCAACTCCTGGACGAAGAGCGGGTTGCCATTCGTCTCGCGGTAGATGGTGGCCGCCAAGTCGCGGCTGCGTTCATCGAGCGGCTCGCCCAACTCCTGCCCGAGCAAGGCGGCGACGTCGTCGGCCGACAGTCCATTGAGCCCGATGCGTTCAACGCCCGGCACTCGGTGCAGATCGGCGAGCAATTCCGTGAGCGGATGCCCGCGCCCGATCTCGGTGTCGCGATACGCGCCGAGGATGAGCACGGGATGCTCGGTGAGTGACCCCGCCACGTGGCGGAGCAATTGCAAGGTCGGCCGCCCGGCCCATTGCAGATCGTCGACGACGAGTACGAGCGGCGCGACCGCAGACGTCGCCCGCAACCAGCCGGCCACCGCGTCGAACAACCGATAGCGCTCGGTGTCGGGGTCGGAGCGAAGTGGCGGCGGTGCGCCAACGAGGCGATCGGCGATCTCGGGCACCAAGCGCGACAGCTCTGGGCCCAACCGGCCGAGCATTCGAGACAGGTCACCCCCTGCAGATGCAACCAGTTGAGCCAACGCTTCGACGAACGGCTGATACGGGCCTCCGGTGCCGTCGTCGCTGTGCCCGCGCAGAACAATTGCGCCATCAGCGCGCGCCGAGGCCGCGACCTCTTCGAGCAACCGGCTCTTCCCTGCCCCGGGTTCCCCCGACACGAGCACGATGCGCGTCATACCTCGAACGGCGTCGCCCAAAGCGGCGGTGAGACGATCGATCTCGCTCTGGCGGCCGACCAGCGGCCCGGCTGGCGCGGGAATCGCGGCCGGCGGGCGCGCGGGGGTGGACGCGGTGAAGACCGGAACGCTGGGCCATCCCGGCCAACCTTTGGCCGCGTCGATGCCAAGTTGCTCGCAGGTGCGGCGGGCCTCGGCGTGAAGCTGTTCACCCGCGGCCCGATCGCCGTTGCGCCCGCGCATGATGAGCACGGACCCCAGGTCGAATTGATTGACCGCCACGAGAGGCACTGCGCCGATCTTCTGGTGGTTCTCCATTGCTTCCCGCAACGCGATCTCCGCGTCGTCGATCCGCCCAGCGAGCAGCAGCAACCGGCCGAGGTGCATCGCGACGGATCCACCCCACGTCGTGCGATCAGCGACGGAGTGACTGCGGTAGGGCGCCAAGATCTCGATGAATTCCGGCGCACGCTCGCGGTCTTCGACCGCGACACACACCTGCGCCAACACCGTCATCGAGGTGAGCCACGACCCGTTGCGAGCGAACACCTCACCAAGCGAGACCGACCCACCGATCGCACGCTCGTACCAGTCGCGAGCCTTCTCGATGTTTCCCTCCGCGACGTACGTCTGCGCGACCGCCGCGTTCGACAGGGCTTCATCGGGGAACACATTGGTGCTCACCCGCCGAGCTCCTGGCGCAATCTCGTCGAGCCTGCCCCGGATGAACATGAGGCTGTAGAGCTGCGTGGCAAAGACCACATACGCGTCGTCGAGTCCGGCGGCGGTACCAAGCTCCAAGGCCTCGTTGATGAGCCGCTCCGCGGCGTCGAACTGACCGGAGAGTGCGACGAGACGCGCCTCTTGCACCTTCACGTGCCAGCGCAGGCTGGGTTGACCGATTGCGTCAGCCCTGTCGCGTGCGCGCTCGAGACGCGCCATGGCGACTTGACGGTCGTTCACCTCAAAGGCGGCGACGACGCCGTTGACCGCTCCCATCACTTCGAGCGCCGGGTCTTCGAGCTCTTCGGCGAGGGCCAGCTGCTGGTCGGCCAGCGCCATCCGTTCGGCGCGCAACTCGGGATCCGTCACGGCGAACGTCCGCAGCACCAGCACTTCGGCCAGCAGTGCCCGGTCTTCGAGTCGACGCGCAATCGCGAGCGCTTGATCGCTGGCGTTGATGCGCCGCTCGCGTTCGGGACGGAAGCTCAGCTCCATCGCCAGGTTGGCCAGCAATCGCGCCCGCATCGGGGTGTCATCGTCGCCGACGAGTTCGAGTGCGAGGTCCAAGGTGGCCAGCTGTTCGTCGTCGGCCAGCGCGGCGGGATTGTGGCTCGTCCGGGCGTTCGCGAGGGCGACGTCGGCGATCAGGTCCGCGTCCCTCCACCGACGGGCGACGCGCGCCGCTTCGAACAGCGTCGTCGACGCCTCCGGGTCAGCGGCCAGACGCTGCGCCTTGCCCAACGCCAACAACAGGCGGCCGCGACGTTGTTCGTCGACCGGCGCCTCGGTCGTACCGAGCAACTCGTGAGCCAGCCGGTAACACTCGACGGCCTCGTCATACGCCAGCCGTTCGAGCGCGAGGTCGCCGGCGCGAGTGGCGTACTCAACCGCCTTGGTTCCGTCACCGGCGGTCGCCGCCTCGGAGTAGTGCAACGCCAACTCGGTCAAGCGGCTGTCGAGGTTGCCCGCGTACCGCTCTTCGATGGCCTCGGCGACCCTTCGGTGGCCGCGACTGCGCCGAGCTCTCGTGAGCCCGTCGGTGATCGTCGCCCGAACGATGTTGTGTGCGAAGCGAAATCGCAGCGGGCCGGATTCGAGTACAAGCCGCGCCGCGACCGCCTCGTCGAGCGCGGTGAGCACTGCATCTTCGTCAAGCCGACCCGCGGCCACGAGAATGTCGAGATCGAACTCTGCCCCGATGACGGCGGCGAGCTCGAGCGTCGCACTCGTGGCTTCAGACAGGCGAGCGATGCGCCGGCCGACCACCTCGCGCACACTCTCCGGGACGCCGAGCTCGGTCGGTGCGTGCACCGACCAGCGGCCGTCCTCGAGCGGGACGAGCGCGCTCGTTTCAACGAGGTGGCGCAGCAGCTCGCGCACGAAGAACGGGTTTCCGTCGGTGAGCGAGTGCACCATGTGCGCGAGCTCTTCGCCGGGCTCGTTCAGGCTGTGGCCCGCGAACGCGTCGAGCAAGTCGACGATGTCGTACTCGCGTAGTCCGGGAAGTACGTGGCGATCGAGTCCCGGCACACGATGTAGGTCGGCCAGCAATTCGCTGAGGGGATGACCGCGTCCGACCTCGGTGTCGCGGTAGGAGCCGAGCAACAGGAGCCGGGCCGGTTCGGTCGACCGGAAGACGTGCCGCAAGAGATGCAACGTCGGCCGCGTCGCCCAGTGCAGATCATCGAGCATCAACACGACAGGCGCTTCGTGCGCGAGTGCCTGTAGCCACTGGCTGACCGCGTCGAAGAGGCGGTACTGCTCTGTCTCGGGATCCGCGTGAATCGGTGGCGCGAGATCGAGCGACAGGGGTGCCACGTCCGGGACCAGCCGCACGAGTTCACCCGCCAGGCGGCCGAGCACCGGCACGGCGCCTATGGCCTCGGCGTCCTCGATCGCCTGGCGCAGCGCCGCCGCAAACGGCTGGAACGGCACCTGGAGCCCGTCATCGCAGCGGCCGTGCAACACGACCGCGCCAGCGTTGTACGCCTCGGCCGCGATCTCGATGGCAAGTTGGGTCTTCCCAATGCCGGGCTCACCTGCGAGCAACATCAGCCGGCGCTCGCCCGCGCTTGCCGCCGTCCACGCATCGCGAAGCCGATTCAGTTCGGTCCCGCGGCCGACGAAGCTCGGGCTGCGAACGCTGGCCAAGGCGGGCGGGAAGGGTGGCCGCGGACGCGCCGGGAGCGCGAGCGTGAGCGGCGCATCGCTCGCCCGATCGGCGCTGACAGGCGTGAGCGGCTGCGTCAACGGTGTCGCCGACGACCGATCGCCGTGCTCCCCCACCATCGCGGGAGTCGTCGCCGGTGGCGCGGGAGGTGGACTCGTCGATCTGGTCGTGGGTGTCCGAGGCGGTGGTGTTCGCGGCGTGGCCGGACTGCTCACGCGCGAGGTCGGTTCGATGGGCGCGAGATCGGGATGCGAGAGCGCGAACACCTGCTCGCCTCGGGTGAGATCGCGCAGCTCGCGGAAGCCCAGATCAATCAGCTCGATGTCGTCGGGCAGCGCATCGACGACGAGGTCGGCCGCGGCGGACGACAGCAGGATCTGACCGCCGTTGGCCTCTGATCGCAGCCTCGACGCCCGGTTGACCGTCCGTCCGAAGTAGTCGCCATCGCGCGTCTCCGCCTCACCCGTGTGGATCGCCATTCGCACCGACAGGTCTGTGGCGTCCCGCAGCGCGCGCTGGGCGGCCAGCGCACTCAGAACGGCGTCGCTCGCGCGCGTGAACACGCTGAAGGTCGAGTCGCCTTCGCCCCGCAGCTTCAGTAGGCGGCCGCCCGCAGTTTCCACTGTCTCGGCGATGAGCCCGTCGTGCACCGCGATGAGGTCGGCCATCGCGTCGGGGTCGTCCTCCCAACGCGCGGTCGAACCTTCGATGTCGGTGAGCAGGAACGTTACGACGCCCGTCGGTAGATCGAGGAAGAGGTGCGCCTGCAACCGCTCGACCAACTCCGTCGCCGAACGTGGCCGGCGAATCGGATCGATCGCCAGACCACGGCGGATCGCACGCTGGATCGCCGCGGCATTGGGAACGCCTTCCCACTCAGGCGGGCCGCCGGTCGGTGGCGCGCCCGTCAGTAGCGCGACCGCGGTAGCCGCGAGCCCGTAGACATCCGCGGGACCGGCGAGCTCGCCGGAACTCGCTTCGGGCGCGGCGTAGCCCGGTGAGCCGATCGACATCAATGCGCTGTCGTCGCGGTGACGGGAGATGCCGAAGTCGACGAGCACGACGCGGCCCTCTGGAGTGAGGACGATGTTGGCCGGCTTCACATCGCCGTGGATGACGCCCTGCGCGTGCAGATGATCGATTCCCGCGGCGGCTTGTCGTAGCCACCCGAGCACGCTCGACACGGGCAGGCCGGGATCGCCGGTCTCCAACAACACTGCGCCGAGATCGGTGCCCTCGACCCAGTCCATGACGAGCACGTAACCGTCGTCCCAGAAGAAGTCCTCTCGAACGAGCGGAAGGCTCGGATGCGGATTGAGTGACAGCAGGATGCGCGCCTCGGCGAGGATTCGCTCGCGGTGCTCACCGTCGCTGACCGGCCGAACCTTGAGCGCGACCACGCGTTGGTGCTGATGATCGAGCGCTTTCCACACCTCACCCTGGCCACCGCGACCGAGAACGTCGAGCGCCTCGTAGCGGTCGCGTATCAGCCGGGCGCCGCGGGAGTCATCCATGTCGCCGTTCCCGTGCTGCCCACCCGGGCCGCCCTTCGCTGTGATCCCTCGTGGAAGAACCGGTGCGGCTTACCCGTCACCGACCGGCCTCCCGCCCGGGGAAAAGCTACCCGTTCGGTAAGTGTCAGACCAGCCCAGATGTGCAGGTTGTCATCGTCCGTTCAGCAGCAGGCGGCCACCGGCCTGGTCGAGCAGGTGGAGGGCGACGTCCCGGCCCAGCTTTTCCGGTTCTGCTCCTTCTGCCCGATGGCGCAGGATGATGCGGCCGTCGAGCGACGCCAGCAATCCTTCGAGCCGCAGCCCCGCGCCATCCCCTGCACCGGTCGTGGCGTAGGCCCCTGCCGGGAGATCGCAGTCACCGCCGAGCTCGGCGAGAAATGCCCGCTCGGCGTCGACCGCGCGCCGGCTGTCCGGGTGCTCGACGGCCGCGAGCGCCGTGCGAGTTGCGTCGTCGTCACGCCGGCACTCAACGGCCAACGCGCCCTGTCCGACCTGCGGGAGCATCACCGAAGTAGCGAGGAGGTCAGCGAGGCGGTCGGTGACGTCCAGCCGCTCGAGCGCCACGGCCGCCACCACGATGGCGTCGAAGTTCGCCGCCTTCGCGAGACGCGTGGGGATGTTGCCGCGCAGGCCCTCGAAGGTGAGATCAGGCCGTAGGTCGGCCAGTTGCGCGCGCCGCCGGACCGAACCGGTGGCCACTCGCGCTCCTGGCGGGAGATCGACCAATGCACATCCGACCAGCGCGTCACGGGGATCGCCACGCTCAGGGACCGCGGCGAGCACGAGCCCGTCGAATGTCTGCGACGGAAGATCCTTCGCGGAATGAACCGCCATGTCGGCGCGGCCCTCGAGCACCGCTGCTTGTACTTCCTTCACGAACACGCCTTTGCCGCCCATCGACCAGATCGGTTCGTGCTGCTCGCGATCGCCCGACGTGTCGACGATGACGAACTCGATGTCGGTCTCCAGCAACGACGCCACGTGGTTCGCCTGCCAACGAGCAAGCTCGCTCCCGCGCGTTGCAATGCGCAGCGTGCGCCTCGTCAAAGATCGAAGAGATCGCGAAGAGCGTCGGAAAGACGGTCGCCCTTCGCCGTGCCCGCGGCATCTTTGAGCCGAACGGTCGGCTCGTGCAGCAGCTTGGCCACGATGCCTTTCGTGAGCGCGTCGACCGCGGCCCGTTCCCGGTCGTCGAGCGTGCCCAAGCGCGCCTTGAGACGGTCGAGCTCTGCAATGCGCACTGCTTCGCCGTGATTGTGCAGCGCAGTCACCAACGGTGCCGCTTCGCGCGCCGTGGTCGTCGTGCGGTAGCGATCGAGCTCTTCCTCGATCACGACGCGAGCGCGCGTTGCCTCTCGCTCGCGACCCTTGACGCCTACGGAAACGAACCGGCGCAGGTCGTCCATGTCGAGCAGGGTGACACCGTGGAGCGCGCCAGCACCGGGGTCGACGTCGCGTGGCATGGCGATGTCGACGATCAGCAAGGGGCGGTCGTCTCGATGCGCCATCGTCGATGCAAGATCGGCGTTTTCGAGCATGATCGTGCTGGCGCCGGTGGAGGTGAGCAGCACGTCGGCTGTCACGAGCTCAGCGGCGAGGTCAGCCAAACGGGCCGCGCGTCCACCGATTCGGGCCGCGAGCTCGCGAGCGGTCTTCCATGTGCGGTTGGCGACCACGACCTCGCTCGCGCCAGCCGCGGCCAGCGCCGTGGCCATGCCCTCGCCCATCTCCCCTGCGCCGAGCAGGAGGATGCGGCGGTCAACGAGCGTGCCGAGGCGATCGGAGGCCATCGCCACCGCCGCCTGCGCGACGGACGTGATGCCCCGACCGATGCCCGTCTCGGTGCGCACGCGCTTGCCCACCTCGAGCGCCTGACGGAACAACAAGTTGAGCGCGAAGCCGGTGCTTCCTTCATCGCGGGCCCGCTCCCACGCGGCGCCCACCTGGCCGAGGATCTCGGTCTCGCCGAGCACGGCGGAGTCGAGGCCCGCCGCGACGCTGAAAAGGTGCGCGACGGCCGAGTCGTCATAGTGGACGTAGAGGTGGTCCGCGAACTCCTCGGACGGCAAAAACGACAGGTCGACGAAGAAGTTGCGCACGTCGTCGTATCCGCCGTGGAACTTCTCGGCGACGGCGTACACCTCAGTGCGGTTGCAGGTGGACAGCACGACCGCTTCTGACAGGTTCGTGCGCGCGCAGAGATCGTGCAGGATCTTCGGCAGATGCGCGTCGTCGACCGCAGTGCGCTCGAGCAAATCGAGCGGCGCAGTCCGGTGGTTCAATCCGATGACGACGACAGACACGCCTGCAGGCGCTCCTTGGCTTCGGCGAGGTCACCCTCGCGGATCAGGTCCAGCATTCCCGAATCCAGTGCACGTTGCCAACCCGGACCCTCGGTTGATATCCCACGTTCCCGCAGTTCGGCGCGTGCCTCGGCCAGTAAATCGATGAGCACCTCGTATTCGGGACCGAAATCGTCCGTGTAGCGCCGGCGCAGCCATGAGGCCAGCGCAGGGCTGTTGCCCCCAGTTGCGAAGGTGACCAGCAACGGCCCCCGGCGGATGCGGGCGGGCAACGTGAACGTGCAGTTCTCGGGATCGTCGGCCGCATTCACCCACACCCCGGTTGCCTCGCCCTCGAGATAGACGGCCCGGTTCACCGCCGGATCGCCGGTGGCGGCGACGGCCACACGATGACCCGCGAGATCGCCGTGCTGGTAGGGCCGTCGTTCGACGGTGACGCGCTCGAGGCTGCTGATCTCATCGATGACCTCAGGGGCCACGACATGCACCACGGCGTCGGCCTCGAGCAGACCCTGCACCTTTCCAAGGGCAACCCGCCCGCCCCCGACGACGAGGCACCGCGCCCCTCTGAGGCGCAGGTTGATCGGGTACAGCGGTTCGTCGACGGGCATCATCCGCGGTGCTGCGCTAGTCGGCAGCGGCAACCGGCTCAACGAGCGGTTGCGTCCGACCACTGCGGCGTTGCTGATGGAAGCTGAGGATCTGCAACTCGACCGCGAGGTCGACCTTGCGGAGCGAGACACCGTCGGGGACCGTGATCACGGCCGGCGCGAAGTTGAGGATCGACGTCACGCCTGCGTCCACCAGCAGATCGGCGACGTCCTGGGCGACGTGGGCGGGAGTCGCGATGATGCCGATCACGACGTCGTGCTCACGCACGAGCGCGGGGAGCTCGTCCAACGAACGGATCTGCGTGCCGGCGACCTCCTGACCAACCTTCGACGGGTCGGCATCGACCAGTGCGACCACGTGGAATCCGCTGGCGTCGAACCCGCCGTAGTTGGCGAGCGCGTGGCCGAGGTTCCCGATGCCCACGATGACAACCGGCCAATGTTGTGTGAGGCCGAGCTCGCGGCTCATCTGGAACAAGAGGTACTCGACGTCGTAGCCAACGCCGCGCGTGCCGTACGACCCGAGGTACGAGAGGTCCTTGCGCACCTTGGCGGCGTTCACCCCCGCCAGCTCGGCCAACCGCTCGGACGACACGGTGATGGCGTCGCCTTCGATCTCGAGCAGGCTGCGCAGATAGACCGGGAGCCGGGCCACGGTGGCTTCAGGAATGCGCCGGCGGGTCCGCTCTGTCATTCCTGCTGATGGTACGGGTGTGGTGCACAAGTTCACAAGCACCCTCGCGCGTCACGCGGCTGTTGCCACAATGGAGACTCGTGTCCAGTCATCTCGCGCTCGCGGCGGCAGCCACGTTGCTGGCCCTGGCGTTCGCGCTGTGCACGCTCGAGCGCTGGCTGGACCGGCGCAAGCCGCATGAGGCGGCATGGTCCGCCGCCCTGTTTCTGTTCGCCGCCGCCTCGGCCACGCTGTGGGCCGGCGCCGCATTCGGATGGAACGACCTCTGGTTTCGGCTTTTCTATCTGTTCGGCGCCATCGTGAACGTGCCGTACCTGGCCTTGGGCACCGTCTACCTGCTCGGCAACCGCAAGGTCGGCGGGCGCGTCGCGGTCGGCGTGCACGCGTTCGCCGCGTTCAGCGCGGGCGTGGTCGTGATCGCCCCGATCACCGCGCCGATCCGGGGCGACACGCTGCCCCAGGGCAGCGACGTGTTCGGCCCGCTTCCTCGCATCCTCGCCGCCGCTGGATCGGGCGTTGCGGCCGTCGTGATCGTTGCCGGCGCGGTGTGGAGCGCGGTTCGTCTGGCCCGAAGGCGTTCGACGCGCCGGCTCGCGGTGGCCAACGTGCTCATCGCCGCGGGCACGTTGATCCTCGGCGCCGGAGGCATCCTCAACTCGGTGCTCAACGAGATGGACGGATTCGCGGTGTCGCTCGTCGTCGGGATCACGGTGACCTTCGCGGGATTCCTCCTCACGAACGCGCCGCGCCGCAACGCCATGCGAATCGTCGAAGCCGCGTAGCACCCGCAAATCCCACTCAGACCTACACACTTTTGTGTAGGTCTGAGTGGGATTTCGACCTAGCGGAGGGCGCGGCGGAGGATTTTGCCGCCGACGCCGGTTGGCAGCTCGTCGACGAACGTCACCTTGTCGGGACACTTGTAGCGCGCGAGCCGATCGGCGCAGAACGCGATCAGATCGCCCTCCTCAATCGACTGACCGGGCACCAGCACGACGAACGCATGCACGCACTCACCGCTGTGCGGGTCGACATCACCGACAACCGCGCACGCCTCCACGGCGGGATGCTCACAGATGACGTCCTCGACCTCGGCCGGATAGACGTTGAAGCCCGACACGATGATCAAGTCCTTCGCCCGGTCGACGAGGTAGAGCGCGCCGTCATCGTCGACCACCGCGATGTCGCCGGTGCGCAACCAACCATCGGGGGTCAACGCTCTCGCCGTGGCCTCGGCGTCGTTCCAATAACCGCTGAAAACGTTGGGGCCCTGCACCCAGAGCTCGCCAGCGTCGCCGACAAGAACGTCGTCGCCCTCACTGTCCACCAAACGCAAGCGCACCCCCGGAAGCGGCACACCGATCGACCCTGGCTTCGTGACGATCCCCGACGCAGTGGTCACCACCGGCGAGGCCTCGGTGAGTCCGTAGCCCTCGGTGATCGCCACACCGAAGCGGCGCTCACATTGCTCCGCGACCTCCAGTGCAAGCTTTGCCGCGCCCGACGCCGCCAACCGCACGCTCGCGAACGCGTCGTGGGTCGCCTCGGGCAGCGTCGCCCACGCGGTCCACATCGCCGGCGCGCCCGGCACGATCGTCACGCCGTTGTGCCGAATGGCTTCGATCGCCGCCGACGGATCGAAGCGCTCGATCAACACGACCCGCGCCCCGGCGAAGAGCGAGAGACCGAGCACGACGTTGAGCCCGAAGATGTGAAACAGGGGCAGCACGCCGAAGGTGACATCGCTTGGGTCCTGCGTCCGCGCCGGATGGGCCTGCATCTGTTCGAGGTTGGACAGCAGGTTGCCGTGCGTGAGCATCGCCGCCTTCGGCGAGCCCGCGGTGCCACTCGTGAAGATCAACACGGCGAGATCGGCTGCATCGCGGTCCACGATCGGCACGGGCTCGCCCGCCGGCAGATCCTCCACCATCATCCGGTGCTCCAACGACGGCACCTCGGCCGCGTCGATACCCGAGAAGGACGGCTGGCCCGCCGGGCCCACGATCACTCCGCGGGCGCCCACCGCCGCGAGCTCGCGCTGGAGTTCCCGACCCGGGCTCAGCGGGTTGAGGGGCACCGCCACCAGCCCGGCGCCCACCGTGGCCAGGTAGGCGACGACGAAGCCAGCGTTGTTGCCGCAGATGAGACCCACCCGGTCCCCAGGAACGAGCCCGAGTCCGACCAGGCCGCCCCGCAGCCGTCCGACCTTGTCCCGCAAGGCCCCATAGGTGGTGGATCCGCTCTCGTCGACAAGGGCAACGGCATCGTCCGGATGGGGCTCGATGATGGCAGCGAGATTCACCAGATTCCTTCCCTCGGACTAGTCAAGGTTGCCGGGTGAGGCGCCGATACTTCCCTTGTCATCGACGAACAGGCAACCCCGGGGAAACCCGGGTGCACGCAAAGCCACGGGCCTAACGGGGCGATCCCTACGGCAGCCGGGCTACCGAATCGAAGGGAAACCGCAACATGTGCAAGCTGGATGGACGGGCGACCGCCCGGCTACCGCAGCTGGTGGCCGCCCTGCTTGGGGCCGTACTGGTCGCCGCAATGTTCGTGCTCGCCAGCCCTGCGCCCGCAAGCGCGGCCGACGGTGGAGCCGAAGCCCAGTTCGTCGCCAGGATCAACAGCCTCCGCGCATCGAAGGGCGTCGCACCGCTCGCGGTGTTCGGAGAGCTTCAGGGCATCGCCCGAAACTGGTCCGATCAGATGGTCTCCGACGCCGGGATCTCCCACAATCCGAGCTACTCCAGTCAGGTCTCGGCCGACTGGCGCAAGCTCGGTGAGAACGTGGGCGTCGGCAGCGACGTCGATGTGTTGATGAAGGCCTTCATCAACAGCCCCGCGCACTACAAGAACCTCGTCGACCCCGAGTACAACTACGTCGGCGTAGGCGTCAGCTACGACGCCACCGGTCGCATGTTCACGACCCACGATTTCATGAGGATGGACGACGCATCGGCGCCGTCGTATCCCGACCCGGCCCCTGCCCCCGCACCGGCTCCGAGGAAGCAGTCCGCACCTGTTGACGCCGCCCCCGCTCCCACGCAATCCGCTCCGGCGGAATCGGCGCCCGTCGAGCCCCCGGCTCCCCCCACCGCCCCGGCGACGTCGACCCGGGTGCGCACCGTGCTCACCGCCCTTCGCGTCAACGGGAACTGATCGCGCCACACTGGCTTGGTGGCTGCCGCGATCGAGGTCCGAGGCCTCACCCGCACGTTCGCCACAGGCATTGCGCTTGACGATCTGACCCTCGAGGTTCAGCAGGGCGAAGTACTCGCGCTGCTCGGGCCCAACGGCGCCGGCAAGACGACGACGGTTCGGCTGCTCAACGGCGTGCTCAAACCCGACCGCGGCGAGGCGCGCGTGCTGGGCCTCGACCCCACGACCGACGGCGACGAGATCCGGCAACGCACCGGCGTGCTCACCGAGAACGCCGGCCTCGACGAACGACTCACGGCTCGCGAGAACCTGTTGTTCGCCGCACGCGTGCGCGGTCTTCCGCGCCGCGATGCGGAGCACCGGACCGACGAGTTGCTCGGACGCTTCGGGATGATGGACCGCGCCAACGACCAGGTGCAGGGCTTCTCCACCGGCCAGCGCAAGCGTCTCGCGCTGGCGCGAGCACTGCTCCACGACCCCGAGGTGCTGTTCCTCGACGAACCGACATCAGGCCTCGACCCGGCCGCGACACGCGACGTCGTGGAGCTCATCGGTTCGCTCGCGACCGAACACGGACGCACCGTCGTCGTGTGCACTCATTTCCTTGGCGAAGCCGGACGGCTCGCCCATCGCATGGCGGTGCTGCATCGAGGGCGCTTGCAGGCCTTCGGTCGACCCGATGAGTTGGCCGCCGAGCTGTGGGACGGCATCGAGGCCGTCGTCGACCTCGGCGCGCCCATCGACGATCGCACGCTCGCCCTCCTGCGCGACGTCGATGGCGTGATGAGTGCAGCCCCCACCGCCGATGGGACGCACCTTCGAGTGCGGGATCGCGATGTGCTCGCC
>JBEEGD010000232.1:0-8179 GCA_041166685.1 Acidimicrobiaceae bacterium
TCTACTGCCTCGGATGGGATCTGGGCATCAGGTTGCGATTCGGAAAGCTGCCCGACTCGTCGCCCCGTACCAAGGCGAGCAATCCGATGATCAACGTCTACCGCACGATCGACGAGAAGTGGTTCTGGCTGCTCGGAGTCGAAGCGGATCGGTTGTGGCCGAAGCTCCTCGCCGCGGTCGATCGCAAGCCGTGGGGCGACGACGAGCGTTTCCACACGGCACGCGATCGCCGGCACAACTGTGAGGAACTGATCGCCCTGCTCGACGCACTGTTCGCCACCAAGACCCGCGACGAATGGACCGCGCTGTTCGACGAGCACGATGTCTGGTGGGCGCCGGTCAACACCGCGGACGATGTGATTGCTGATCCGCAAGCCATCGCGGCAGGCGCTTTCGTCGACGTGCCCGCGGCCGCGGGCTCGGATGCGCACCGCGCGGTCGCGTCACCCGTGCGCTTTGGAGTTGACGATGATGCGCGACCTCGGGGTGGGGTGCCTGCGCTCGGCGAACACACCGACGAGGTGCGGCGCGAGCTCGGCATCAGCTGAATCGCGGCGGACGCCTTTCCTGCCACGCGGCGACGCCCTCGCGGAAGTCCGGCTCTGATGCCATCCGTTCGAGGAGCTGCTCGGACTCGGCCACCGCCGTCCCCACATCGCGGTGAAGATCCGCGTAGAGCTGACGTTTGCTCTCCCGTAACGACGAGGGGCTGATCTCGGTGGCGATGGTGCGGGCGTAGTCGAGCGTCGCGGCGATCAGGTCACCGGGCGCGAAGACGCGGTTGACCAGTCCGATGCGCTCGGCCTCCTCCGCGAGCATCACGCGCGACGACAGCAACAGGTCGGCGGCGTGGCCGATGCCTACAAGCCGTGGGAGCACCCACGACAACCCGTACTCCGCGGGGAGGCCGAGCCGGCCCGACGACGTCGTGAGCTTGGCGCCGCTCGCGGCGTACCTGATGTCGCAGTAGCACGCGAGCACGAGGCCTACGCCAGCGGCGGGGCCGTTGACCGCGGCGATCACAGGCTTCGGGATTCCGTAGTGGAACGCAAACGCATGGTCGAACTCGGCACGTACGCCGTAGCCCGGATTCGCCAACGTCGCGGCGTCGACTCCGGCGTCGTACGCGCCGCGCTCGACGTGGCCGTCGAGCGCCGTCGTGTCCGCACCGGCGCAGAAGGCCCGACCCTCGCCGGTGACGACGATGACGCGCACCCCCTGATCGCGCTCGGCCTCGGCCAGGACCCATCGGTATTCGGTGTGCATGCGGCCGGTCCACGCGTTGAGCCGATCAGGCCGATTGAGGGTCACCAGGGCCACGCCGTCGATGACCTCGCGGCGGACGACCTTGAGCTCCATCAGCCCACGATCGCGTTGATCGCGGCCTCGACGTACTCGGGGCGGCAGATGAGCAGATCGGGCAGCCAGGGATCGGGTTGGTTGTAGACGAGGGGACGGCCGTCGATGCGCGAGGCGTGCAACCCGGCGGCGGCGGCCACCGCCGCGGGCGCGCAGTTGTCCCATTCGTATTGGCCGCCGGCGTGGGCGTAGACGTCGGCTTCGCCCAGCACGACCGCCATGGCCTTGGCACCTGCGGACCCCATCGCGATGAGATCTCCGCCGATGGCCTCGGCCACCCGCAGGGCGACGGCCGGTGGACGAGATCGGCTGACGATCACGCGAGGAGGGCCCTCGCGCCGAGGGGGGAGCACCGGCGCGGGGTCGGTGGCGAGGGTGATCCCCACCGCCGGGAGTGCAACGGCGCCCGCGAGCGGTTGACCCTTGCCATCGACGAGCGCGACATGGACCGCCCAGTCGGTGCGGCCCGGTTCGCCGAACTCGCGTGTCCCGTCCAACGGGTCCACGATCCAGACCCGCTCCGCGCCGAGGCGCGTCCGGTCCTCCATGCCTTCTTCAGACAGGACCTTGTCGTCCGGCCGCAACTCCTGGAGGGCCTCGACGATGAAATGGTGTGCGGACCAGTCACCTTCGTCCCGCAGCGACCACCAATCATGGGCCGTCGACCCGACACCGGCTCGCAGATCGAGGAGTAACTGGCCCGCCCGGGTGGCGACGTTGGCCGCCACCTCATGGTCGGATGGCGGGGCCGGCATGCGGTCGGACCCTATCTTGCGGGAATACCGACCAATCTGGTCAACTTTTCAATTCCATGCCCTACGAGCTCTCACACCTCCGCACTCTCGAGGCCGAATCGGTCCACATCATGCGAGAGGTCGCCGCCGAGTTCGAGCGTCCCGTGTTGTTGTTCTCGGGTGGCAAGGACTCGATCGTCATGCTTCGCCTGGCCGAGAAGGCGTTCTGGCCGGCCCGCCTTCCGTTCCCGGTCATGCACATCGACACGGGCCACAACTTCGACGAGGTGCTTGCGTTCCGAGACGCCCGAGTCGCCGAGCTTGGGGCCCGCCTCGTGGTGGCTTCGGTCCAGGAGTCGATCGACAGCGGTCGAGTCGTGGAGGAAAAGGGTCCACTCGCTAGCCGGAATCGGCTCCAGACCACCACCCTCCTCGATGCCATCGCCCAACATCGATTCGACGCGGTGTTCGGTGGTGCCCGCCGCGACGAGGAGAAGGCGCGGGCGAAAGAGCGGGTCTTCAGCTTCCGCGACGAGTTCGGACAGTGGGATCCGAAGAACCAGCGGCCCGAGCTGTGGAGCCTCTACAACGGGCGCCACAAAAAGGGCGAGCACATCCGTGTCTTCCCGATCAGCAACTGGACCGAGCTCGACATCTGGCAGTACATCGCCGATGAAGGCATTGCCATCCCCGACATCTATTACGCGCACAAGCGCGAGGTGTTCCGCCGCGACGGCATGCTCTTGGCAGTGACGCCGTACGTCACGGTGATGGACGGGGAGGAGCCGTTCGAGGCGCTTGTGCGCTTCCGCACCGTTGGCGACGCGTCGTGCACCGGAGCGGTCGAGTCGTCGGCCGCAACGGTCGATCAAGTCATCGCTGAGGTCGCCGCCACCCGGATCACCGAGCGCGGGGCCACCCGCGCCGACGACCGCATCTCGGAAGCTGGGATGGAAGATCGCAAGCGCGAGGGCTATTTCTGATGGAGCTCTTGCGATTCGCCACGGCAGGGTCGGTGGATGACGGCAAGTCGACGCTCATCGGCAGGCTGCTCTACGACTCGAAGGCGATCTTCGAGGATCAACTCGAAGCCGTTGAGCGGACGTCGCGCGAGCGCGGCGACGAGTACACCAACCTCGCGCTGCTCACCGACGGCCTTCGAGCCGAGCGCGAACAGGGCATCACCATCGACGTCGCGTATCGCTACTTCGCGACGCCAAAGCGCAAGTTCATCATCGCGGACACACCCGGGCACATTCAGTACACCCGCAACATGGTCACGGGCGCCTCGACCGCGGACCTTGCGTTGATCCTCATCGATGCCCGCAAAGGTGTGCTCGAGCAGAGCCGTCGTCACGCGTTTCTGTCGAGTCTCCTTGGCATTCCCCACCTCGTGCTCTGCGTCAACAAGATGGACCTCGTCGACTACGACGAGGAGGTCTTTGAACGCATCAAGGCCGAGTTCCGCGACTTTGCCATGAAGCTCGACGTGCACGATCTCACCTTTGTGCCGATCTCCGCGCTCAACGGCGACAACGTGGTCAACCGCTCGGCCAACATGCCCTGGTACGAGGGTTCGTCCCTGTTGCATCAGCTCGAAGAGGTCCACATCGCCTCCGATCGCAACCTCATCGACGCCCGTTTTCCTGTGCAGTACGTGATCCGGCCGCACTCGTCTGAGCACCACGACTATCGGGGCTACGCCGGCACGATGGCCGGCGGAGTCCTCCGACCAGGCGACGAGGTCGTCGTGCTGCCTTCAGGATTCTCCTCGACCGTGCGCTCGATCGAGACGTACGACGGTCCGGTCTCCGAGGCGTTCGCGCCGATGGCCGTCACGGTGACACTGACCGACGAGGTCGACCTCTCGCGCGGCGACATGATCTGCCGGCCGCACAACCAGCCCTCCGTCGGACAAGACCTCGACGCCACCATCTGCTGGCTCACCGAGCAATCCACATTGCGCGAGGGCGAGCGCTATGTCCTCAAGCACACGACACGATCGGTCAAGGCGGTGATCAAGACGTTGCAGTACCGCCTCGACGTGAACACTCTGCACCGGGACGAGGCCGCTCCGGAGTTGGCCCTCAACGAGATCGGCCGGATCTCGTTGCGCACGCAATTGCCGATCTTGTTCGACGAGTACCGCCGCAACCGCGCGACGGGCAGCTTCGTCCTCATCGATGAGTTCGCCAATACGACGGTGGCAGCGGGGATGATCACCGGCCCGACGCAGTGAGCAACATCACGTGGCACGCCGGCGTCGCACGCGACGAGCGCTTGTCGCGTGGCGCAACCGTGTGGTTCACCGGGCTCTCCGGATCGGGCAAGTCGACGGTGGCCGCCATCTGCGAGCGACGGTTGCTCGACAGCGGACGGCCGGCATATCTCCTCGACGGCGACAACCTTCGTCACGGTCTGAACGGCGATCTCGGCTTTACCGCCGCCGACCGCAGCGAGAACATCCGCCGCGTCGGCGAGGTTGCGCGCTTGTTTGCGGACGCTGGACTGATCGCGCTGGTGCCGGTGATCAGCCCATACCGAACTGATCGTCAGCAAGCCCGCGCCGCGCACGACGCCGCGGGCCTCCCGTTCGTGGAGGTGTTCGTCGACACTCCGCTCGAGCTGTGCGAAGCCCGCGACCCCAAAGGGCTTTACGCGAAGGCGAGAGCAGGGGAGATCATCGGCTTCACCGGTATCGACGATCCGTACGAAGCACCGTCGAGTCCCGAGCTGCGCCTCTCACCAGAAGATGGAAACGCGGAAGAACAAGCGAGCCGGGTGCTCGCGTTGCTGTCGGACTAAGCGGCAGAGCTGACGCGGGTTGGCGCGTTGGCGACCGGTGTGCCGTAGGGCTCGCCCGCCTGGCTGTAGCACTCGAGGTGGTAGTGCTCGACGCGATTCCACTTGCCGTCCACGTACACGTTGCAGATGACCTGATGCAGCTTGACCTTGGCCCTGAACTTCACCTGCTCGTCGCAGGTGACGCAGGTCGCGCTGCTTCCGGCTTCAATCGAACGCAGAACTGCCCTGCTCTGCAACGTGGTGGTCTTTGCCATGGTGATTTTCATCGGCAATCAGCCGCGCAACGTGAGTTTTCGGAAGCAGACGGTCCAAACGGCCTACGGGCTAGTCACTCACCGCGGCGGGCGAGGCGTCTCGTGGCACGGATCAAGGAGCGGATCTCCGCCTCGTCGGCACCGTTCGCCACCAACGCCTCGATCCTTCGTTCGAGGTCGGCGGCGGCCGCCTCATCGATCGGCGGGTGACCACCGAAGGCCTCAGGGCCGACCACGGCGCTCACGAGCATGAGACACAGCACGGAGACCGCCGCCACAGAGCCGGCGGCGATGGCCGCTCCCACATGATCGGTGACCGACGTCACGATCATCGCCGCGATCGCGAGCGCGCACACCGCGAGCACGACCCGTCGTATCCATCGTGCGCTGATCAACGAAGGGAAGGTACTTCTTGGTGCCGGTGACTCGAGACCGGCCACAAGTAACGTCATGCGCCGACCATGCCAGAAGACCCACCGTCCAACCGCTTCGCCAACCTGCCGGACCAGGACAGCGATCCGGTCGTGTGGGATGCCGCACAACGAAAGTTCGTGCCGCGTACGACGGTGGCCGAACCGAAGCCGGAGCAGGGGCGCGACCCTCGCAGGTTCTACGTCGGAGCCACAGACGCGAAACAGGCGCCGCCCGCGCCTCCGCCGAGGGTGGCGCCGCCAAAGGTTGTGCCGTCACCGGCCGTGCTCCCGCCAGGCGTCCCTTCGCCCGGTGCACCGTCGCGCTCAACACCGACGCCGTCGCCGCGACCAGCGCGCAAGCGGTCGTGGCCGAAGTTCCGCCGTCCAAAGCTCAAGTGGATCTTGTTGGTGTGCGGCCTGCTGCCGATCCTGTTGCTGATCATCGGTTTGATCTACGCCGACATCAAGTTCCGGCAGATCCACCGCGTGCCGGTCGGCAGCTTGCTCGACAGCGGCGGGCGCGGCGAGAACATCCTCATCGTCGGGTCTGACACGCGCGCGAATGCAAACCCCAACGCGCCCAACGCTGGTGGCATTCTCGGGAACGCGACCGATCGTCCTCCACCCGGCGAACGTTCAGACACGATCATGGTGCTGCGACTCGAAGGCGGGTCGTCGAGGATGTTGTCGATTCCCCGTGATCTCATCGTGTCGATTGCCGACACCGGGAAGAAGGATCGCATCAACTCGGCGTACAACGCCGATCTCGGAGGCGGGCCGGCGCGGCTCCTGAAGACCGTGCAGCAGAGTCTCGGCATACCGATCAACCGGTACATGGAGGTCGACTTCGTGACCTTCGCCGGCCTGGTCGACGCGGTCGGCGGCGTCACGATCAACTTTCCGTATCCGGCCTTCGATGACAACACGGGCCTCGACGTCAAGCAAACAGGACCGGTACAACTCAACGGTGAGCAATCGCTCGCGTACGTCCGCTCGCGGCACTACAAGGAGATCAAGGAGGACGGTCGCGCCCATGAAGACCCGACGGCCGACCTCGGCCGCGTCCAGCGCCAACAGCAGTTCCTCAGGGCGGTCATGAGCAAGGTCGCCGGTTCGCGCAACCCGATCGCGCTCCTGCGGGTGGGCGGTGAGGTGGCGGACGGCATACGGGTGGACGATTCGCTCGGACTCTGGGGCGCGATTCGTCTCGCATGGGATTTGAAGGGCATCAACCCCGAAGGAGTCCCGCTACCGGTGGCGGTCAACGGCGATGGAGCCACGTTGCACCTGCAGCAACCCGACGCGAGCGGGGCCGTCGCCCAGTTCAAGTGACCGATGACATGGTGACGTGGTGGCCATCCGTTTCGTACGGTTGAGCCGATGAGGGGAGAGGTCGCCACGAAGTGGCCCGGCGAACACCGTGCCCGTGCTCGACACACGACGTTCGTCCTCGTCCTTGCGAATGCCGCGGGCGCGGTGTTCACGTTCGTCTACTTGGGAACCGTGGCGCCGTCGCAGCCGGGCGAGGGCTCGGCGCTCGGCGATGTGTTGCTGTTCCTCGGATTCGCTCTAGTGGCGTTCCCCGCGACCGGAGCGCTCTGCGATCGGGTATCCGCTCGGGCGCTGGCGTGGATGCGCGAAGGCCGAGCGCCGACCAACGATGAACGACGGAGCACACTGGCCCTGCCGCGGCGCCTTGCCGGCTGCACCTTCCTGCCGTGGGCCGCAGCCTCGGTGTTCTTCGGCGGCGCGACCGCGTTCTCAGGTCACACCGCGGTGCAGACGGCCAAGGTCGCGCTGACGACGTTCGACGGTGGACTGGTGAGCTGCACCATCAGCTTCCTGCTTCTCGAGCGCATCTTGCGACCGGCGATCGCCGAGGTCCTTGCTGGCACCGCCCCCGAGCAGCGAGCGCTCGGCGGTGTGCGGCTTCGCCTCATCGTCACTTGGGCGCTCGGGTCCGGTGTGCCATTCGCCGGGCTGTTTCTCCTACCTATCGCTGGCCACGAAGCAACGGTTCGGGCGGACATCGGGCCGGCCGTGATGGTGCTCAGCGTCGCGGGAATGATCGCGGGCTTCGTCATCACGCTCGGCAACGCGAAGGCCGTCGCGGAACCGCTCGAGGACGTTCGGCGCGCCCTCCAGGATGTGCGCGAGGGTCGTCTCGATGTCGAGGTTGCGGTCGACCGCGCTGGCGACCTCGGGATGCTCCAGGCGGGAGTGAACGACATGGTCGTCGGCCTTCGCGAGCGGCACCGGCTGGCCGACCTCTTCGGCAAACACGTCGGCACCGAGGTTGCACAGCAAGCCATCGCGCAAGGGACGGGCGTCGAGAGCGAACAGCGAGAAGCTTCGGTGCTGTTCGTTGACCTGATCGGCTCGACTGCTCTCGCAGAAGTGCTGTCACCTCATGAGGTCGTGCGGACGCTCAACGCATACTTCGGCGCCGTGGTCAGGGTCGTCTCCGCCGAGGGCGGATGGGTCAACAAGTTCGAAGGCGACGGCGCGCTGTGCGTCTTTGGTGCGCCGGCGACACAACCTGATCATGCGGCGCGAGCTCTTCGATCGGCGCGCCTCCTGCACCGCGAGCTGGAGACGCTGGCGTCGGCGTTCC